>JAUSAO010000072.1 GCA_030652475.1 Gallionella sp.
CGCGGTGCAGCCTGAGCTGTGCTTGACGACACTGACAGTGCATGTGATGACGAGAGAGCGCGCGGTGCAGCCTGAGCTGTGCTCGACGACACTGACAGTGCATGTGATGACGAGAGAGCGCGCGGTGCAGCCTGAGCTGTACATGACGTCACTGTAGAGTCGGGCGGAGACAAGCAATGTTGTGTTGATAAAGAAGGCGAAGTGGAAAGCGGGTCGGAGGTTACAGCGGCACGGATCAAAGCAGAGCCGCCAATCATCCGGACCCGCACTCTGACGGGCGTGCACTTGCGGCCTACAAAAGAGGCGCTATCTGGTGGACATGGGGGCACATGCGGAGGCCTCACTTTAGAGTTCGTGAAATGCACGTCAGGTCTGGAAGGGGCTGCGCCGTTCGCAACGAGGACCTCAGTGAGGTCGCCGCGGATCACGCAGGCTCCTCCATCGATGATGCGCTCCGCCATTGCCACCTGCGTTACCATCTCCACGACTTCAGCCTTGGGGCAGCCGGACTTCAGGCTCAAGTACCGCAGATGCATGAAACGGGAGAGGACCTCCAATTTGAGCGTCGCGATGCTTTCCACAGTACCGTCCCCAGCAGCGAGTAGGTCCCAGATATGGGAATCTGGAACAGAGCCAGCAACTGGCGCGCACAAGTACTCGTCCCCAGTTCGAGTGAAGCGCACTTTCTCGCCCGCATCTCCAAAGCTACCAAGCGCCTGGAATGTGGCTGATGAGGAATCAGCTCCAACGATGGTCGTGTCCAATCCCAGATGTGCTGGAAACTCGTGATGAGGCGGCGGCACGTTGTGAGGCGTGCAATCACGCAGCGGCACAACGCACTCCCTCCGCATGGAATATGCTGGGGCGGATTCAAAGGCGTCTGTGCAATGTGTCAGCGCGGTGACCAATTCCTCGATGGAAAGCGGCTCGCTGGTGCCTGTCAGCTTCACCCCTCCCTTAGTCGCTAATGCACTGTGAATTTCCTCTGCAGCAGCAGTCAGCACTGAAGCAAACACCGCATCCATTCCAACCTTGCTCATACAGCGCTTCAAGACGCTGGTAGCAGTTGTGATACCGACAAGTTGGATGTGCATGTAGTCGCAGCCAGCGATGGCCGCCAGCAGGTGAAGCCACGGTTGGCGCTGCAGCGCTGTTGTGCCCGCCAGCAAGGAGCGCAGTGCGGATGGCGCTTCCCCAACCTGCAGCGGCACGCCCAGTATTTCTGTGCGATAGAGATCACAGATGCCTGTCGCGTTGTCCAGATGGAGAATAACGTTTCTCACTCTGTGTATGAGCAAGTCCTGGTCGAGAGTGACAACGATTTCAATGAAGCCTTCGCGATCGAGGGCTGCCAGCTGGGCATCTGCTTCGTAAGGGGCAAATATGTAATTTACCTTACGCTGGCGCAGCAATTCCACCACACGTGTTACCAGCTTCCGCGTCACAGATAAGCTCTTACGCATGTGCTTTAACTTCGTTGTGGTGTCGCTGGTGGCAACGGCAGCTTTGGCTGCTTCACGTCCGGCTGCTCGTTTGCCTGCGGTGGCCGCCTTGGGAGGATATGCGTTGGGGCCGTCAAACACGACGACAACAGTAATCCCATAGGACCGCCACACATCCAGGAGCTCCACAAAGTCGAGAGCTGACGGCTCTACGTTGTCAGCAAAAGAATGCTCGACGTGCTTGGCTGCGTAGCGGTGCAGCCAGCACGAGGCATCCATCCCGACCACGCGACCGTGCGCCACCATAGAAAATTTTGCCCCCATCCTTGTGTAGCCATATTGAGAGTTAGCTAGCTTGGAAACTCCCATTATGTCAATGTGCGCGAGCTGCAGCACGCCTGAAGAGCCCCGAAATGCAAGCTGCGCGCTGGGGGGAGAAGGGTTTGGATTTCTCCACACCTGCAGTACCAATCGACCTCGCGCTCACGCGAATACATTTGCCTTATACTGTTAAATATCTCTGCCAATTTTTGGTCCGATTGCAATTGTCACTGCCATGGTCAACGTTTCGCAGTGAATGGTATGCCAATAAGTTTGGTATCTTAGGCTCTCTATCTTGAATCCCACTCGAATCCACGCAACCTTGCTCTGCTCATGTTCTGACCCTTGGGAAGGGTGAAATGATGCGTCGTTTCGGTCGTACCAGTTCTTTCGAATCTTGGCGTCTTATTTACGGCGCTCGATCTGAGGAACATAGCGTGTTACGTTTTTTATTATCAGTGATCTGCAGCACCGTATCCTTCTGGCAATTTGTATAAACTCCCTCCGTGTTGAGGCAACACCCTCCCAGCTTTTGTTTTGTATCTGGCCCCCCGCCGCTCCAATCGTTATTTTGTTCTGGTTGTCTAGCAGTAAGCCATCCTTTTCGGCAACGATAACATCCGCCGAGCTGAATTTTATTTGTGAGCCTTACGAAACGCCAGTCGCTGCTTCAGTGCTTTGTTCAACACGTACTCACCGCTCAACTTTGTAAGCGAGGTTGCCATCGGACCACCATTCATTCGAAACGGTCTGACCGTTGCGGTCTTTCGGCAGCGTGCGCGGTTTCCGCCATCTGGTGGCATTCCCTGCAGCAGCAGCACAGCACTGGAGTTGCATTAGGCTTCTACCGGAGGTCATCAAGAAGTTGCAGGCCAGTGCGGGTGCAGGCTGCAACTAAAACCCTGATAGGCCTTTGTAGTGGACAGTTGGTTTGTCCAGGTATATCAGTGTCGCCCACTCGGCCTGGGCTGCGGTGGTGGAAGCTCATTGGGCGCGTGCACCTCTCAGGTGTTGCTGTGGTGTGCGCTCTCTCAGGCCTTCGGCTCAGGCTGGCTCGTTGCACCACAACCGGTACAATGCGGGAACTGCCTCCAGGCACCCTCCAGCCTACACACAGGATGTCTTCTGTGTTGGCCTTCATGGTATTGTGCGTTGTGTTGGCTTCGTTTCCTCCGGCAGTTGCCCAATCAGGCTCCCAGTCTGCCACTACCACTGAAACGTCGACACAGACGCCCTCTCTCACAGCCAGCATCACCAACACCAGGTCTAACTCCATGAGCATCACAGCTACGATGTCGAACAGCAACTCGGTCTCGGGCACAATGACGAACAGTTTCAGTGTGACTCCGACGTTCAGTAACAGCCCCTCATTGAGTCCGACTACCAGCAATTCCAACAGTGTATCCGGAAGCATCACTGGCACGGTTTCGAACTCTGGTTCCACGACCATTACGATTTCTAATACGGGGAGCATTACACCGACTCTGAGTAACTCCAATTCAGTATCAGGAACCGTGACGAATTCGTTTTCGGTGACCCCGACGCTGACCAACACGAACTCCGGGTCCAACAGCATAACCAACACAGTATCAAACTCAATGAGCATCACTCCCACTGTCTCAAACTCCCACTCCGTGTCTGGGACTGTCTCCAACACGGTCTCGGTTACTCCGACCTTCAGTAACACGAACTCAGTATCCGGCAGTGTAACCAACAGCTACACACCTAGCATCACCGCCACAGCTACTAGCACGGTTACACCGACGTTCAGCAACACGAACTCGGTGTCCAGCAGTGTGACCAACAGCTACACACCTAGCATCACCGCCACATCTACGGGTTCAGTGACTCCGACGTTCAGTAACACGAACTCGGTGTCCAGCAGTGTGACGAACAGCTACACACCAAGCATCACCGCTACAGCTACTACCTCCATTACTCCGACGTTCAGCAACACGAACTCGGTATCCGGTAGTGTGACGAACAGCTACACACCTAACATCACTGCCACAGCTACTAGCTCCGTTACACCGACGTTCAGTAACACGAACTCGGTGTCCGGTAGTGTGACCAACAGCTACACACCTAGCATCACCGCCACATCTACGGGTTCAGTGACTC
>JAUSAO010000073.1 GCA_030652475.1 Gallionella sp.
AAATTCACGAAAGAAAACAATCGACTACATAAATTGAGCAACGCACCCAACGGGTGATGCAACAAATCGGGATATGCATTTGAATTTGTTCGTGTTTTTTCGTGGGTTTCGTGGACAACTGCTTTTTATAGGATAAACGCAGCAATCATTTTCAGGCCGAAATCAGTACCCATAAGATTCCGATCAATAACAATGAAAGAATCGCGCCTACCACCACCATCATGGTTCGGGTTCGCCGATGTTCGCGCAGGGTGCGTTCATCCGCTTCTCTTCTGAGTCGCTCAGTCGTTTCAGCCTGCGCTTTTGCCTGATTGCGCGTAGCCAATTCTGCCGCCGCACGTTGGCGTATTTCTTCGGAATCCGCTTCGGCCTTGCTATCCGCCCCGTCTCTCATTGACAGCAGTTGCATCCTGGCTTGTTTTTTGCGTTGCACTTCCTCCCTTAACTGGCGCTTGGCCTCCGCTTTCATCTTTCTCTCGGCCTCGCTTGCAGCTTCCCTTTCAGCGACAACTTCTGCAAATTTTCTGGCACGTTCTGACATGGACACCGCCAGTGCCTCAGCCCGCCTTGCTTGCTCTTCGGATTCTATTTCGCGCCGGGCAGCTTCAACCGCCCTGGCCTCTTCTGCTGCGCGCTTTATTTCGGCAAGTTTACGTGTCCATGCGGCCCTTTCTTCTGCTGCTTGCTGTCTGGCTTCCGCTTCTGCCCTTACTTCATCATCCCTGCTACGAGCAAGTTCATCCGCTGCCCTGCTTTGAACAGCCGATTTTTCCAGTGACCGGATACGTGACCGCGCCAATTCTGCGAATCCTCCCACGGGGAATTTTTGTAAATAACGGCTGAAATCCTGCGTATTTCTGCTATGGGTAATTTTCTGCCAGTACTCGATATCCGCCGCACGCCGGGATTCAGTCAAATCGGTACTGCGTGGCAGCTCCAGCGTTTCATCGGGATGAAAGATTTTATAGGCGCCACTTCGGCTGATTTCCGTATCAATTACCGAAGATTTCGACCTGGATAATGCTTTAACGGCTGTTCTTAGCGCCTGCAGAAATTCTGCAGCACTCTGGAAACGATCCTCTGGCCGCTTGGACATCGCTTTTTTTACCACCGCATCGAGTTGTTTGCCAACCTCGGGATTGAGCTCGGATGGCGGCGTAGCATCCCGATGAACAGCCTGATGCATGATGGTAATCACGCTGCCGACGAAGGGACGCTCCCCGGTCAAAAATAAATACAGTACGACCCCGACCGAATACAGATCGGCACGATGATCCACTTCATGACCCATAAATTGTTCCGGTGCCATATACGTAGGCGTTCCCAACACGATGCCAACCTGGGTATGTGCTGAGGTATCAATCTTGGCAATACCGAAATCCGCAATCTTGATCTGTTCATCAGCGGTTATCAGGATGTTGGCCGGTTTTATATCGCGGTGCACGATGCCATGCGTATGCAAATAATCAAGCGCATCGAGCAGCTGCATAACGATGAGCAGGCCATCGTGTATGGATATGCGTTTGCCGACTTCAAAGTATTCAGTCAATTCCTTACCGCGAACCAGCTCCATCACGATGTAGGCCATTTCATCGTTTTCGCCATACTCGTAGATGGAGATTATTTTGGGATGTAAAAGCCGACCCGCCGCACGCGCCTCACGACGGAATCTCCCAAAGATATCCTCCGCCTCACTGGCATGAATGGACGACTTCAGTATGGTCTTGATGGCAACAGAGCGTTCAATCAGCGGATCAAACGCCTCATAAACAACGCCCATCGCCCCGCGCCCCAGCTCGCCGACGATCTGATACTTGCCCAACATTTCCGGTTTCTTCATCTCATTCATTCAAAGCATACTCAACCACAGGCAGCTTGCCTAAGGCGCTAATGTAGCTGGCGCGGCGTGAATCCGCAATTGCCTGCTCCGAAAGCACTTCAAGCCACATCAACGCGAATCCGCACAAGCGCAGGCTCTGTTTTAGAGTAAAATCAGCGGCATCACACCCGTCCGCGTGCATTTTTCACGGACCTGCTTTCAGAAGATGCCAAATGGTCACAGTATTACTCAGCCCCGTCAGAAAAATTCAGTTCAGCCGTTCGCCGGACTACCCACTGAATTCAGACTGTACTTTTTCAGGTAATTTATGATCAACATTCTTGTCGTTGACGATCACGCCTTGATCCGCAAAGGATTGAAGCAACTACTCGAAGATAGCCCGGATCTGAAAATCACCGGTGAAGCGGCGACTGGCCTCCAGGCCATCAACATGGTGCGTGCCCAACGTTTTGATTTAATGTTGCTGGACATCAACCTGCCTGACAAACACGGCATCGAGATACTCAAACAATTCAAAGCTGAACAACCCGACCTCAAAATTATCGTATTGAGCATGTATCCTGAAGACCAGTACGGCGTGCGCGCACTCAAGGCCGGCGCCATGGGCTATATCAACAAACAGAGCGCATCAGACGTGCTGCTCAAGGCTACCCGTCAAGTGCTCAGCGGGAAAAAATATATCAGCGACACGCTGGCCGAACAACTCCTGAACAACCTGATCGGCGAATCGCAGGAATTGATGCACCAAAGTCTGTCCAACCGCGAATATCAGACGCTGTGCCTGATGGCTTCCGGAAAATCCCTGAGCCACATTTCCGAGATCATGAACCTCAGCCCCAAGACGGTGAGCGTCTACCGTGGCCGCATGCTGGCGAAGATGGGTTTTACCAACAATGCCGAGGCTATACACTATGCCATCACCCATCATCTGGTCGAATCGCAGGAATAGACCGTTTATTGACGCTATTTGCCACGTCATTGACATGAAAATGTACGATAATTGGCGCAGCCCAATCAACCTACCAGAGATTGCCCCATGAATCCCACCAACCCGTCCGAACTTGCGCGTGAAACACTAAAAATGCTGGCGCAGCGCAAACTCCTGCCCACCCCGGACAACTACGCGAAGGTTTACGCCGAAATCAGCGGCGCACCCACGGCAGAAAACAGGGGAGCTGAAAAAGTATTGCGCAACATGGCCGACCATCTGCTTCAATCAGATGCATCCGCCGCCAGCGGCATTGCGATAAAAAAACTGCTGAGCGAAGGAAAATGGGAGCAATGTTTCAAGGAAATTGAAAAGGTGCTGCCCAAGAATGCGCCAGACGGCGCCGCTGATCAGTCCTGGTCGGTTTTAATCCGCGATTTGTTACGTCAACTTGATCTCCCCCATAAAGGGTTGACCGTCTCGCGCAAAAAAGAAGGCCTGGATACCGTACTGACGCGATTCTCTTCCAAACCCGAGATACTTTTCGAGAAATTGGCTAATCTGATCCGTTCATGGTCCGAGTCACCTGTCACGACCAGCCTCGTCGAAAATGTCCCTGCCCTGCCAGAAGCCGCTGCACCTACCGGCACACCCGTCGTAGCGATGCCCGTCACTGCTGCACGCGCCAATAGCGATACCCATTCAGCTGAAATGCTCAGTAAACTTGCCGAATTACTGGCGCAAACGCTGGAAAGCACGCTCAGCGCCCAGCCGGAATTAACCGAAGAGGTCAAACAACTCAGCGCCAGCGTGCGCGGAATCAAGACCCATGAGCAGATCACGGCGCTGGCCGGACAACTGCGGCACTTCTGGCTCAAGGTCGAGCTGCACGGCGGAGACAAGGCCAAAATACAGGAAGGACTGGTGCGTCTGTTACGTCTGCTGGTAGAAAACGTCGGCGACATGGTCGAAGACGAAGAATGGCTGCACGGGCAAATCAATGCCTTGCACGAGATCATAGACAACCCGATTGATAAACACGTCATTGCCGATGCGGAACGCAGTCTGCGTGAGGCCATCATCAAGCAGAGCCTGCTCAAGAAGGGCCTCAGCGATGCCAAGTCCACCCTCAAGAGCCTGATGACCACTTTTATTGATCGTCTGGGTGCCATCACCGTCAGCACGGGTGACTACCACCAGAAAATCGAAGGCTACAGCCATAAAATCGCCCAGTCGAACAACCTCACTGAACTCAGCCATCTGCTTGACGATATCATGCAGGACACCCGCGTCATTCAGGCCAGCGCCCTGCGCTCCCACGAAGATTTGCTTGAATCGCGCAAACAGGTTGGACAAGCCGAAGCAAAAATTGCCACGCTGGAAAGAGAACTGGCAGAAGTCAGCGAATTGGTACAACAGGATCAGTTAACCGGCGCATTGAACCGGCGCGGTCTGGATGCCGCTTTTGAGCGCGAAACCAAACGTCTGGAACGCAGCGAGTCGCCGCTTTGCGTTGCCCTGCTCGACATTGACGACTTCAAGCGCCTCAATGACACCATGGGACATCAGGTAGGCGACCAGGCACTCGTTCATCTATGCAACGTAATCAGGGAAGCCTTGCGCCCCGGCGACTCCGTCTCCCGCTATGGGGGTGAAGAATTCGCCATCCTGCTGCCCGAAGTGGGACTGGAAGAAGCCGCAAGCACCCTGGAGCGTTTGCAACGCGAACTCACCAAAAAATTCTTCCTGTATGACAATGACCGCGTGCTGGTCACGTTTAGTGCCGGTGTCGCACTACGCGCAACGGAAGAAACCCAGGAAGAAGTGCTGGGTCGCGCCGACAAGGCGATGTATCTGGCCAAACGAACCGGAAAGAACCGCGTGTGTATCGCGAAATAAGGCGGAACCGGCAAGCACGCGTTACCACTTCCGGTGAATGCAAGATGGGGGACCTGGCCCCAGTCCCCGGGCTTCCTCTTCCAACCTGCGTTACTCAATGAGCCATTTCGCATATTGCGCATCTTCAAGTGTGTAGGCGCTTCTGGCTACTTTCCATATCAGTGATTTATCTCTTAACGACTCAAGGGCTGCCTGTGCTGATGAGCTATCAATTTTGACTTCTTCAGCAAGATCGCCGCAAACTTGCTTGTACTTTTCAATAGTTGCGGACTTAAATGGCGCAAAATTATCCCCTTCAGCGGCCATTACTTTAAGCACACTGTATTGCAATGGAGGCAAGCTGTTTACTTGCTTTAAAAAATCTACTTTTGATGCCACTAAACGATTCGACACTTCGACGGCCAATCGGGAATCAACATTTTCGCCAGTCAAATCGATTTGGAATAACAATGCGTCCAAAGACTGCGAAAGATATTCTGGCCGATATCCGCACAAATCAAAGGATGCCAGCATCCTCTCAATGGATGGTTTTACATCGGATTCAAAACGGGACAACTCCCACTCCAGGAAATCGCGCCCAAGATACGGCAATTCAACCAAAGGTGCGCCATAAAAAGCATGGTCTTTGTTATTTACCAGCGTAGCCAATTTATCTCTGTTTGAGCCAGTGGCAATAAGCCTGAATCCGTAATTTCCGGAACTGTTTAACTCATCACGAGCCGCTTTTAACGCAAAAAGTGCATTGGCGCCTTGCTCTGTCGTGGTCGCATGCTGAGCCTCGTCGATAACCAGCACAATGATGGTTTTTTTATTTTCTGAAAGTAAGGAAAGCGAATCAGTAATGGTAATTTCGCCTTCACGCACCTTCTTTGAGACACCCACCTTTAATATGCCTGCGACATCAATACTGGCATTATCCAGACCGCTTTTCTTGATTAACCCCGATACCATCGATTTCGTTGCGGCTATGCGTTTGTGAATGGCGGCAACAATGATTTCGCCGGGATCAGCAGATTTATCTGCCCACAAATCTACGTAAATAACTTCTGCTCCACACGATTCCAATTTTGGCAATAAATCTTCACGTATAAAGGTACTCTTGCCAGTTCTTCTTGGTGAAGAAATAAAAATACCCGATGCGCCTTTTTCAGAAAGCGATCTTCTTGAGAACATATCCGCTAAATTTGCACGGTGAAAATAGCTATTTGACATACCACCCCCGGAATTATAAAAGATTATTATTAATTATAATCTTTTATATTAAGCGAATGCGCGAATTCATCTCGCAATTACCTGCTGAATTCAACCAGGATCATGATTAGCCACCAAATTCAGTCGCGGCAAATGAGCCGTTATTGCGACCGTGAGCCATTGGACGCCTTCACTTTAGCGGTTCAACAAGTTGCAATTTACAAGAAGCGTCGCACGAATTCGCTAGGGCTAATGATTGGGTGCAGCCCGGTTAACTCATCAAAATCGCTATCACCTGTTATCAACCAGTCTGCCTTGCTGGCGATCAGCGTTGCCAATAAGTGATTATCGTTACGGTCGGCAGGAACGTTCGCTTCCACTCCGACAATATCCACCACTTCTGCTTCAAACCGCATCAATGCGATGTAACGGGAGATATGCTCATCATCCCAATTAAGCCGTTTTCTAATTTTCGGGTAGGCCAGCACGCGAGCCACTTCTTCCAGGATAGACTCCGATACAACCAGATAAAAATTACGCTTGCGCCATGCATTAACAATTCTTCCTGGCGTTCCTTCCGGCAGCATCAAGCCAGACAGCAGCACATTCGTGTCGAGAATAATGCGCACAATCAGCGCTTCCTCGTCGTAGCGATGGCCTCAGCGATTTCACTTTCAGCGACCTCAGTGGATACATCCCGATAAACCCTTGCCAAATCCATAGACAGGCGATCAAACTCGTTGCGCATCAAACGTATCTTGTCAAAAAGTACGACATCAACCATTGCTGCGACCGGCTTGCCACCCTTGGTAATGAGCACTTGATCCTGTCGATACTGAATTTCATTCAGCAATTCGCCCAAATTTTGTCGAACCGTCATCGCAGTCGCTTCTCTGATCATGGTAACCACCTCAATTGATATGTTCGGTGCAGTCTATTCCCCTGTAGTCAGATTGTCCAATTCAATCCAGACACACGACGTCTTTGCGAAACCCGCAGGGTTGTGGCAATCCAGACCGTTAAACACTGGATTGCCGCGTCGGCTTTGCCTCCTGATGAAACTACTGATAGAACAACTTAATTCTGGCTAAGGGCTAAAGCCCAAACCATCATTGATAGCCATTCGACTGATAGAACTACTAAGTCGCTGGTTATCGCAATGACAGTGGTGAATGGATTGCCCCGCCCCTCATTGCTGATTTAAGCGTGGTCTATCGGGTGTGTGGCAAGGTATTCACGCAAAGCGGCATCGACGCGTGTTTGCCAGCCCGTGCCAGACGCGCGGAACTGCGTAACCACATCGTGCGACAAGCGAATGGTAATTCGTTCCTTTGTGACTTCCGCTTTTGGGCGGCCCACGCGAAGCAATGGCTTGACCTTTTCCCACTCTTCATCGGTGTAGGGCATGCAATCAGGATCAGACATAGCTGCTGCCGTGATGATTGCGTCCTCTTCGGGCGTTGGGATAATTGTTCCTGGTTTAAGTTTGGGCATAATGTGTTACCTCTTTTGGATTCGCCTTACGCAAGCTAATGATTCGGCGGTTTTCGCCTCTATCAACAAATACGATAACAAATAGTCTGATACCAATATAGCCGAGTCCGATCATGCGGCATTCGCCATACTCATGTCGCTGATCTTGCCATGTGACAGCCTCGTCCCACTCGAAACCTGACGCATCAACCAGTGATACACCATGTTTATCGATGTTGATTGCATCTTTGCTTGGATCGAATGTGATATTCATGCCGTTATTGTATGCACAATAATAAATAAATCAACCATTTTAAGCGAGGCAATCTTTGTCAAATCCATCACCACATCTTCCGACATTCGTAAGTCACAGATACCAAAGCCGGGGGACTACTTACTTATTTAATAACGGATATGTTATTATTTAACGCATGAACTACACCATCACTTATTACAGCGATGCCGTTGAAGAAGAAGTCCTTGGGCTTCCGGCTGGTTTGTTGGCGCGATACTTTAATTTAACTGACCGAATGGTCGCGACCGGTGCCAATCTGGGCGAGCCGCATACCGAAGCATTTGGCGGAGGCTTATTCGAATTGCGGCTGAAAGGCTCGGAAGGTATCGCCCGCGTGTTCTACTGCACGATGGTCGGTCGCCGCATCGTGATGTTGCACAGTTTTGTTAAAAAGACACAGAAAACCCCGCCCGCCGAGCGGCGGATTGCCGAAACCCGTTTGAAGGAGATTAAACATGCGAAGCCATGAAGAATTAAAAGCGATTGCGCTATCAAACCCCATCGTGCGCGCTGAATACGAGCGCATCGAGCGCGAAGAAATGCCGATGTTCGATGCGATTCTGGCAGCGCGCAAGGAGGCCGGATTGACGCAGGCACAGGTAGCCGAGCGCATGGGAACAAAAGCCCCTGCCATTGCCAGGCTGGAAAACGCGCTGGTGACGGGCTCGCCTTCGCCCTCTCTCGCGACGCTGCGTAAATATGCGGCGGCACTTGGCAAGACGCTGGAAATACGACTGACGTAACAACACGGATTCATCTACCGCCTTTCAGTATCCGGTAAAAATGCGCCTTGCCGATTCCACATTTTTCACAAATCTCGCGGCGATTGCGGCCATTGAATTCGCGCAAGATCGATTCGCGGCGAACTTCGCGGTCTGTTTTTTCCACATAGACTGATTGCCCAGCGTAGTCGAATACTGGGGATGGGGTGTAACCGCCGCGCTCTGTAAAGCCACCCAGATAACCTCGATCACCGCATCGGTTTCTTGCAAAATCGGGTTATTCCAGAACCGTATTTCGGCATCAGTCATGCTATTTCGCAGTGTACGCTGAAGCTGCCAGTCGATAATTGTGCGGTTTATTTGAGCCTTCATCTCTACCCCATCCCCACCCCAACCCTCCCCTTGAAGGGGGAGGGAGAAATACGCCGGCTCAATAAAGTTATCGCTTATGCGCCTGCCCCCGCTTTCGCGAGGATGACAGGGTGACAGGGAATGACGGCTTAATGAATTATCTGGGTTAAAGGGAATGCCGTGTTCGACGCATCAGCACCGTCTCGTTGCTCATTATCATGGGGCATTTATCCCCATCTGCCAGCCATTTTAAAAAATAACCCTAAAGTATTTTCACCCTGCACCGATAACTGGACTAACGGCGGTTGATAAGCCAGCAGCAAATGGCAAACCAAAGTAAACGGCGATCAAGCCGACCTCTTATTCAGTTAAAGGAGAATTAAAATGCCCTCATTTATCAACACCAACATGGCGTCCCTGAACGCACAACGTAACCTGAATACTTCGCAAACAGCGCAAAATGACGCTTTGCAGCGTTTATCTTCCGGCATGCGCATCAACAGCGCCAAGGACGATGCAGCAGGACTGGCCATTTCCAGCCGTATGTCTTCACAAATCGCCGGTTCCAATCAGGCCATACGCAACGCCAACGACGGCATCTCCCTGGCACAAACCGCTGAAGGCGATTTAAGCCAGATCAGCAACAACCTGCAGCGTATGCGTGACCTGGCCGTGCAAGCTTCCAACGCCACTAACTCCGCATCTGATCGCGCCGCGCTCAATGCCGAAGTGCAATCGCTGGCTCAGGAAATTGACCGCGTCTCGCAAAACTCCTCATTCAACGGCGTCAAGCTGCTGGATGGCTCGTTCACCGCACAGAACTTCCAGGTCGGCGCCAATGCCACCGCCAACGACAACGTTCAAATCGCCTCGATTTCCAGCGCCCGCATCTCCCAACTGGGTGGAGTCGGCGCGACGACTTCGTCCACTGTAACCGGAACCGCCGTCACAGCCGCACTCACTGCCGGCGCCTTGACGCTGAACGGTACTCAGGTAGGCGCCTCAACGGTCGGTGCCTTGCCCGGTCAAAGTGCAGCCAGTGCAGCGGCTGTTGCAACGGCTATCAATGCCGTATCAGGCACATCGGGCGTCACCGCCACGGCAAATACAACAACATTGAATGCTGTTGCCGCGACCAACTTTGGCTCCGTCTCTGCAGGCGCTTTCAGCATCAACGGTATCAATGTGGGCGCAATCGCCGCAGGCGGTAACGCAATTGGTCAAGGTGCCAATACAGCCGCCGCGATCAATCTGGTTTCCGCTCAATCGGGTGTAACCGCCACTGCAAATACACAGACCGGAGTCGTGTCGTTAAGCGCAGCGGATGGGCGTGACATTACCATCGCTTCAGCACTGGCCGCACAATCATCCACTGCAGGCCCGACAGCAGCATCATTTGTTGCGGGTGTTCTGACCAAGACCGGCTTGACCATAGGTACCGGCGCAACTGCAGCATCAACAGCGGGTGCTGTCACCGCCTCCGACCTGGCTATAGCGGGCACACGTACCATTAGTGCTTCGCAAGGCACTGTTGCGGCCAATACTATAAGCGTTACAACTGCATCAGGAACCTATGCCCTGGGCGCAATTGACTTAACGGGAACTGCTGCTCAAAATGCAACCGCTATCTCTACCGCAATTAATGCCGCTACCGGCGCAGCTGTAACTACCAATGCTGTTTCCGGTGTAGTCACCTCAGCCATTGCTTTTAAGCTTGATGTGATGGGCATTGCAGCAGACTCTGCGACTTCAGTAGCCAATCAGGCCACTGCACTTGCACAATTTGGTGCAGCGAGTGCGGCTGGTTTAATCGGTTCCCAAACATTTACCGCAACAACACCCGTTGCAGCGACCGCCGCAACCAACCGCGGCACTGTATCGCTTTCCAGCAATAACGCAGCGGGTATCGTACTGAGTGGTGGCGCTGTGGCGAGTGGCGGATTTACTGCAGGTACCACCGCAGCAACCACTGTATCATCGGTTGCCGCGATCTCAGCGGTGAATATTTCAACTGCGGCAGGTGCGACAGCCGCCCTGTCTGCGATTGACGGTGCTCTGGCTACGGTGAACACCTCGCGCGCTTCGCTGGGTGCGTATCAAAACCGCTTCGCTTCGGTGGTATCCAGCTTGCAAACCACCTCGGAGAACCTGACTGCCTCACGCAGCCGGATTCAGGATACCGACTTTGCCGCAGAGACTGCTTCCCTGTCTCGTGCACAAATCCTGCAACAAGCCGGTACCGCAATGTTGGCACAGGCGAACCAGTTGCCTAACCAGGTGATGACCCTGTTGCGTTAAACATTGAAAATGTAACCCCATCCCGGCCGGAATTTGCATAAAATACCGGTCGGGATTTTCCGATTATGAAGGAGAGGCAAAATGCTTATCCAAAACACCAGCTCCATGGCTCAACCGGTAAGGTTGACCAGTGACACTTCAGCCGCTACGGCTGTTGCAGTCAGCACGCCTGTTGTTACCCCGGACACACAGCCGGAAAAATCGAGCGCACCAGCCAAGCAGGCAGAGAAGCCGCTTACTGACCTCCAGATGCAGGAAACGCTGGATCACATCAACGCCGCGTTGCTCAATGCCAATATCAACATTCAGTTTAATGTGGGTGCCAACGGCCAGAAAGCCGTGCTCAAACTGATCGACACCCAAACCGGCGAAGTCATCCGTCAGTTTCCCACCGATGCGGCCTTGTCCATATCGCGCTCCATCGAACAATTTCAGCAAGGCTTATTGCTGAATCAAAAAGCATAAGCAGATCATGGCCACGACTACAGCCGTGAGTTCAGCAGTATCCAGCGGCCTTGACGTCAATGCGCTGGTCAGCCAACTGATGACGGTCGAGCAGCAGCCGATTGCCAAACTGGACAAGCAGGAAGCCAGCTATCAGGCGAAGCTTTCCGCCTTCGGCTCGATCAAGGGCGCCGTTGCCAGTTTTCAGAGCACAATGCGCGCCCTGAGCAATGCCAGCAGCTTCCAGACTGTGACCGCCACTTCCTCCGACAGCAGCATGGTTTCGGCTACCGCCCTGACCAGCGCCTTACCGGGGAATTATTCGCTTGAAGTGACCAGTCTGGCTCAGTCACAGAAACTGGTCGCAGCAGGCCAGGCCAGTGTAGGCACCGCCATCGGCACGGGCGCGACCACCACGCTATCGTTTGATTTCGGCACCATCGCCGGCACCCTGACCAACGGCAAATATGCTGCGGGCGCGACCTTCAACACGGCCGGCGGCGGGGTCAAGACAGTCACCCTGGACAGCAGCAACAATTCGCTGCAGGGCATGCGCGATGCAATCAATGCCGCCGGGATAGGCGTGACGGCCAGCATCATCAATGACGGCAGCGCATCACCCTATCGTCTGGTGCTGAGTTCAAACAACATGGGCGCGGCCAACAGTCTGAAAATTTCCGCGACGGGCGACGCCACTGTGAGCGGCTTGCTGGTAAACGACCCGACTGCCGGAGCCACCACCGGGGCGTTGGGGCAGAACCTGTCCGAATCCGTCAGCGCGCTTAATGCAAATTTGAAAGTGAACGGCATCGCCATCAGCAAGACTTCAAACACCGTGTCGGATGTCATTTCCGGTGTCACGCTCAACCTGGCCAAGCTGACCACGGTGCCGATCACGCTGACCGTCGCTCAAGGCACGGCTGCGGCCGGAAAAGCCGTCAATGATTTTGTAGCCTCCTACAACGAACTGAGCAAGACCCTGACGGAGCTTTCTTCCTATAATGCCGCCACCAAGAAGGGCGCCACCTTGCAGGGGGATGCCACGATACGCAACCTGCAGGCCAAGTTGCGCGACATGTTGAACACGACGGGGACGGGCGCACTGACCAGCCTGTCGCAAATCGGCGTCACTTTCCAGCGCGATGGTTCGCTGGCCGTAGACAGCAGCAAACTGAACTCGGCCATGCAGAGTAATTTCAGCGATATCGCAGGCCTGTTCGCCGCTACCGGCAAAGCCTCGGACAGTCTGGTGACCTATAACGCGTCCGGCACCCAAACCAAACCGGGCAGCTATGCGCTGAGTGTCACGCAACTCGCCACCCAGGGCAACGAGACCGGCACGGCAGCACCCAGCTTAACCATAGACGCCACCAACGATACCCTGGTGATGAACATCAACGGCACCAACACCACAATCACGCTAACTTCCAAGACCTACGCCAGCGCGCTGGAACTGGCCACCGAACTGCAATCCAAACTCAACAGTGCGACAGTTTTATCGGGTGCGGGCATATCCGTTTCAGCCACGCTCAATGCGGGCAAGATCAGCGTCAGTTCTAACAGCTATGGCGCCACCTCCAGCGTGGTGGCCACCTCGGGCAATGGCCTGAGCAATATTTTCGGTACCGCGATTTCAACCACCGGGGTGGACGCTGCCGGCACCATCAATGGCGTAAATGCAAGCGGCAGCGGACAGACGCTGATAGCGGCCGACAGCGAAGCACTGGGCCTGTCCGTGTTGATCAATGGCGGCGCACTGGGCAGTCGCGGCACGGTCAGCTATACCCAGGGCTATGCTTACACATTGAACAATTTTGCTACTTCCGTACTGGCCAGCGATGGTTCGCTCAGTTCCAGTACTGACGAACTCAACAGTTCGATCAAGAGTCTGGCGACGCGGCGCACCGCACTGCAACACCGGTTGGTCGGTATCGAGGCGCGCTACCGCGCGCAATTTACCGCACTGGATCAAATGCTGGCCAGCATGAACACCACCAGCACTTTTCTGACCCAGCAACTCGCTGGCATGGCCAAATAAAACGCGTAACGAGGGGAAATAACATGTATGCAAAAGCCGCAATCAGCGCATATAACAAGGTCGGCGTAGAATCCGGCGTCACGGCAGCAGATCCGCACAAACTGATTTCCATGCTGTATCAGGGCGCGATGCTGGCCATTGCCAATGCAAAAAACGGCATCCTGCGCAAAGATATTGCCGCCAAAGGCAAAGCCATCTCCCATGCCATTCTGATCATCGACAGCGGCCTGAATGCCAGTCTGAACAAGGAAGTGGGCGGCCCGCTGGCGCTCAACCTGTCTGCCTTGTACGATTACATGAGCACGCGCCTGCTGGTCGCCAACATGAACAACGACATGGAGGCACTGGATGAAGTATCACGCCTGCTGACAGACTTGAAAGAAGCCTGGGACAGCATACGCCAGCCGACAACCGCGCCCGCCGCCGCATCGGCACAACCTGCCCAGCCCGAACAACTGGTTTACGCGAGAGGCTAACACCGTGAACACCGTCATCAGCGATTACGAATCTCTCTCCAGCCTGACCAGTCAAATGCGTACAGCGGCGGCTGAGGGCGAGTGGGACAGACTGATAGCCCTGGAACAACAGTGCAGCCGTCATGTCGAGCGCATGAAGTCGCTTAGTGAAAAATCCCCGCTGGACGAAACAGCCCGGCAACACAAGATTCAACTCATCAAGAAAATTATCGCTGATGATGCCGCGATACGCAATCGCACAGAAAGCTGGATGGGGCAACTGCAAGGCATCATGCAAAGCAATCGCCAGGAGCAGCGCCTGAGCAAGACGTATGGGGCAATGTAGGGAAGTGGGAAGTGGGAAGTGGGCGACATCATAATTAAGTGAGGTAAACCCCCGGCTTTGCCGGGGGACTAAGTAAGGTTTGACCGTGTGATACGGTCGTCACGACTTTGGTTGCACTTGTTTTGTTCCCTCCCTTTCAAGGGGAGGGCTAGGGTGGGGATGGGTTTGAGTG
>JAUSAO010000091.1 GCA_030652475.1 Gallionella sp.
GCCCGCCGCTGCCAGATTGGTCAGTTGTGGTACTGCCATGGCTACTCCCGTATGCGTTTAAAGGATTGATAATGGTCTGCGCTGTAATAATATTCACCCGGCGTGCCGCTGACAATGCGGCGCGCACCACGACTGCGCAAACCCGGTGTTTTCACCGTGTATTCAAGGTAATAGCCACGCGGCTGTTTTGGCAAGATACGCTCAAAATTACCGAAAACCACCCCGCCACGCGAATAGGCAAACGGCCCGCCCCGCAGAATGGCACGAAAGGAGTCATGCGCCTCGGACGGCAGCTCGGCAACAGCGATCATCGCCAGCTGCCCGGCATACGGTACGGGCTGCGCATGCGCTGGCATCCCCAGCGCGGCCAGCATCAACCATGCCAGCAACAGGCGCATCATGACTATTCCTGCACGACTTCCACGGTAGCCTGAACCTGATGACGCAGACGGATGTGCAGGTCACGCAACTGACGCTCATCCACCGCGCTCGGCGCTTGCGTCAACAGACATTGCGCGCGCTGTGTCTTGGGGAAGGCGATCACATCGCGTATTGATTCCGAACCCGTCATCATGGTGACGATGCGATCCAGTCCGAACGCGAGACCGCCATGCGGCGGCGCACCGTATTGCAGTGCATCGAGCAGGAAGCCAAACTTGAGCTGCGCTTCTTCCGCATCGATGTTGAGCGCGCGGAATACCTGGCTCTGCACTTCGGCTTTGTGGATACGCACCGATCCGCCACCCAGTTCCCAGCCGTTCAGTGCCAGATCGTACGCCTTGGCCAGACAGCGCCCCGGATCGGTTTCCAGGAACTGGATATGCTCGTCTTTCGGCGAGGTGAAGGGATGGTGACAGGCTGTCCAGCGCTTGGCTTCCTCGTCGTATTCGAACATCGGAAAATCAACCACCCACAACGGCTCCCAGGCATTGCCATTGACATGGCCTTTTTCATGGCCGATCTTGCTGCGCAATGCGCCCAGCGCATCGTTGACGACCTTGGCCTTGTCCGCGCCGAAGAAAATGATGTCGCCGTTCTGGGCACCGGTGCGGGCTATGATGGTTTTCAGCGCCGCTTCGTGCAGGTTCTTCACGATAGGCGATTGCAAGCCGGTTTCATTGAGCTGCGTGATGTCGTTGACCTTGATGTAAGCCAGACCGCGTGCGCCATAGATGCCGACAAACTTGGTGTATTCGTCGATTTCGCCGCGTGTGAACACAGCCCCGCCCGGTACGCGCATTGCGGCGATACGGCCATTAACCGAATTCGCCACCCCGGAAAAAACCTTGAACGCGACGTCCTTCAACGCATCGGTGACTTCGGTCAATTCCAGCGTCACGCGCAAGTCCGGCTTGTCCGAACCGAAACGCGCCATCGCTTCCTCATGTGACATTCTCGGAAACGGATTGGGCAGATCCACATCCATCGTTTCCTTGAATACGGTGCGGATCAGGTCTTCGGTCAGCGCAGTAATCTGTGTTTCATTCAGAAATGAGGTCTCGATATCGACCTGGGTAAATTCCGGCTGGCGGTCGGCACGCAAGTCTTCATCGCGGAAGCATTTGGTGATCTGATAATAACGGTCGAAGCCGGCCACCATCAGCAACTGTTTGAACAACTGAGGCGATTGCGGCAAGGCGAAAAACTCGCCCGGATGCACACGCGAGGGAACCAGATAGTCGCGCGCGCCTTCCGGCGTGGATTTGGTCAGCATCGGCGTTTCGATGTCGATAAAACCGCGACTGTCCAGAAAGCGACGAAACGACATCGCCACCTTGTAGCGCAACATCATGTTTTTTTGCATCTGCGGACGACGCAGGTCGATCACACGATGAGTCAGGCGCACGGTTTCCGACAGATTGTCGTCATCGAGCTGGAATGGCGGGGTGAGCGCGGCGTTCAGCACTTCGATCTCGTGACAGAGAATTTCGATTTCACCGCTGGTGATACTGGTATTGGTCGTGCCGGACGGACGGCGACGCACCTTGCCGGTGATGCGCAACACGAATTCGTTGCGCACTGACTCGGCGATCTTGAACATCTCCGCGCGATCGGGATCGCACACCACTTGCGCCAGACCTTCGCGATCACGCAAGTCGATGAATATCACCCCGCCGTGGTCGCGGCGGCGATGCGCCCAGCCGCAAATGCTCACGGTCTGGTCAAGTTGATCTGTATTAAGTGTGCCGCAATAATGTGTACGCATGAGTAATCTCTAAGAAAAATTGGCTATATCAGGGCGATGTGCGGATTCGGTATCGGATACCACGCCCATGGAAACAATGGTACGCAAAGCCACATCCACCGTCATGTCCAGCGCGATGGTGTCAGACTTGCGCACGAAAAAATAAAAGCCGTTTACCGGACTGGGCGTGGTGGGAATAAACACCGCGACATACTCTTCATCAAACTGGCCGACCACTTCATTCGGCACGTTGGTCTGGAAGGCAAGCGACCATGCATCAGGATGCGGATAGCGTACCAGCAACACCTTGCGGAACGAATTACCGCTGCCTGACAACAAGGTATCGCTAACCTGCTTTACCCCCTTGTAGATGCTACCAACAAAGGGAATATGCAACATCCCCTTTTCGGAAGCGGCCCACAAACGCTGACCAAAAATATTGCGGATCAGCAAGCCGGTCAACAGCACGATGGCGAAGGTCAGAATGATGCCCAGGCCCGGAACGTGAAAGGGCAACAGATTGTCCGGATGCCAGTGTTCCGGCAACAGCAGCAGCGTCTGATCCATCGTGGTGATGGTCAGGTTCAGCACCCAGATCGTAATACCGAGCGGAACCCATACCAGCAGTCCGGTGACAAGAAATTTTTTCATATTTCAGGAATTGGCCACAGGACAGGAGGCCGCACTGCCGCAAGGCGCACACCCTGCCTTGGACTGATCTTTGAAGTCGGTTGCGTAATAACCATTCCCCTTCAACTGAAAACCGGGGGCGGTCAATTGTTTGGCGAAGGTATCCTTGCCGCATTCCGGGCAAACATTGAGCGGCTCATCACTCATTTTCTGCATCACGTCTTTTTGCAAGCCGCAACTGGAACAACCGTAAGCGTAAATAGGCATAATCTCTTCCTGCAAATTAATTTTGAAAGTCGCGCATTATACATTAGGGATACCGCTTGCCACGCATCCCGATGCAGCATTTAACCCGGATAGTTCATTAGAACAAAACCCGTCATTCCCGCGAAGGCGGGAATCCAGATGATAGAAAAATCCCCCGCAAAGCGGGTCAACATCATGGTTTGGCCGTTCCTCGAAGCTCGTCGTAATGGGTTACAAGCTCGTTTTGTCAGCTTCGCTGGCGCTTTTTCCTGCTGGATTCCCGCCTTCGCGGGAATGACAAAGCTAATGGATTATTTGGGTTTAATCCATACTCCGTCAGGCTTATCGGCAGACATCGCATTTAAATAGTTTCCCTTACACCACTGCGACACGCGCATGGCGTGTATAATGCGCGCGCCCTGCGTAAAACCAATCAGCGTGGCGGCCTCTTAAAACTCCCGATCTTTTCGATCACACTATACGTCTGCCCCGATTGGTGCCGCTCTGCTTGAGCGTCAGGCCGTCGCAGGAGCCAAGCTTTGCCAAACACTACTACCTCATTACCCAATGAAATCACTTTTGCCAGCCTGAATCTGGCAGAACCCCTGATGCGCGCCATCGCCGATGCAGGCTACACGCAACCCACCCCCGTCCAGAAACAAGCGATCCCGCTGGTGCTGGCGGGCGGCGATTTGCTGGCTGGCGCACAAACCGGAACCGGCAAGACCGCAGGCTTTACCCTTCCGGTCTTGCATCTGCTCAACGCCAAACCCGCTGCAAACCCTCGCCCGGGATGCCCGCGCTGCCTGATTCTGACGCCGACGCGCGAACTCGCCGCGCAGGTAGAAGAATCCGTACAGACCTATGGCAAATACCTGCCGCTGAAGTCGCTGGTCATGTTTGGCGGCGTGAACATCAACCCGCAGATCAAGGCATTGCGCGCTCAGGTAGATATTCTGGTGGCCACACCCGGACGCCTGCTCGATCACCTCAGCCAAAAGACGCTGGATCTGTCCGCCGTGGAAATCCTGATACTGGACGAAGCCGACCGCATGCTGGACATGGGTTTCATACGCGATATCCGCAAGATTCTTGCGTTGCTGCCCAAGAAGCGCCAGAACTTGCTGTTCTCGGCGACCTTCTCAGAGGAGATCAAGACTCTGTCCGACGGACTGCTGAATAATCCCGGTTTTGTTGAAGTCGCGCGCCGCAACACCACCTCGGAACTGGTCACACAAAGCGTGCATATGGTGGCGCAAAAACTCAAGAGCCATCTGCTCTCCCACCTGATCAAGCACAATGACTGGAAACAGGTACTGGTATTTACCCGCACCAAGCACGGCGCAAACCGTCTGGCTGAAAAGCTGAATGCCGACGGCATACCCGCCGCCGCGATACACGGCAACAAGAGCCAGTCAGCACGCACCAAGGCCTTGTCCCAGTTCAAGGACGGCACGATGCCGGTGCTGGTTGCGACCGACATCGCCGCCCGCGGCCTGGATATCGATATGCTGCCGCATGTGGTCAATTTCGAACTGCCCAACGTACCGGAAGATTATGTGCACCGCATCGGCCGGACCGGGCGTGCAGGCAGCAATGGCGCGGCGATCTCACTGGTGGACAGCGAAGAATTGCAGCACCTCAAGGATATCGAACGCCTGATCAAGACGCAGATTCCAAGAGTCGCTATCGACAGTTTCGTGCCACCTACACACCTCCCGCCAGAAGCGCCGCGCCCGCCCCGTCCGCAGCACGGCCAGAAGCGTCACAGCAACACCACCGCCGGCAACCGTCCGCCGCGTGAGGGGCAGAATCGCGCGCCACGCGAAGGACAAGCACCGCGCAATCCTGATGCAGCCAAACCCCGCCAGCCGCGCGCACCGCAATCAGCACCGAAGCCACAGCCCTTGCTGTCAGAAGCGGCACGCCATCAGGCCATGCCTCAGCCAGCCCTATTTTCACCCAGGCCAGCGGTACGACGCGGCAAATAGCGAGTGCTGAGTGCTGAGTGCTGAGTGCTGAGCATAGTCAGTCTGACAGCTTGCCTGCTATTTTATTGCAACTTATTGATTTAAATAAATATTTTATTAGTTCGGGCAGCAGTCGCTTCCTTCCAAAAACACATATTTGGGAGCGCCGTGCTTGGCTCATTCCGTTTGAATGCAACGATCCCGCCTATTTTTTCGCCTTATTTTCTTCTTTTTTGCCAAACAGCCCTTCGACCCAGACCCCGACCTTCGCGCCTACCGAAGTGCCGACCCCTGGCCCCAGCAAGACCGTGCCAATCGCCGCACCCGTCATGATTCCAGCGGTTGGATAGAGCAAGGGTGCCGCAACCGTTCCCGCAACATTAAGGGGTACACCGGCGCTGGCTCCCATCACTTTTACCTGAGCGTTAATACGCCCGGACAGTTCTTTTTTCGGCGAAACATTCACCTGTCCGTCGACGGCCAACGCACCCGAGGCAATCTTGAGTTGCGTGAAACGATGACTGCCGCCTTCCCTGACGAGATACCCGGACAAGTTATCGAAACGCGTTTCTCCACCAACTGCGCCTTGTTTACCCAGATGCGTGGCGGCTTTCTGAATATCGACGCCGTGCAGCACGCCATGCTGAACGTTAAAAGCGGTTTTCAACCGCAACGCCTTCATAAGCTGCCCTGCGGATGTCGCCGACGCAGAGAACAGCGGTTTGGCACTAAGCTTGCCACTGATACGAGCTTTAGAAGACAGCATGGGAACGATTTTCTGTAGCTCCACCTGATTGATGTCGAAATTGCCATTGATCCGCCAGCCTTTTTGCCAATTGAGGGTCGCCTTGCCACCGACCATACCGCCATAGAGTCTGGCGTTCACTGCACTCAAATTCACCTCGCTGAGCGTCGCCACCCCCCTGACAAGTAACTCGTCGAACACGAGGGCGGGTCCGAGTGGTAATGTCCATGATTTTGCGCTGACTTCAAGCTGATAGGTTGACCCGTCAGACTTGATAAATACCTTGAGCTGGCCGTCCTGTGCGGTAATGGTTGCGTCCAGTGGTTCACCCTTGCTGTTAAGGTTTACGCGTGCCTCAAAGGGTCCAAGACTCGCCTTGCCTAAATTAACCCGTACATTATTGAGGTGAATGCTCTCTAACCGGACTTGCGCCGCATTGTCCGCGTTGCCCGCACTGATCCATGCCTGAATGTTGCTGATCGCCTGTTGCGTCAAAATCAGCGTATCAATCTCGATACGCTTGATGACCCGGGTAGTCTGAAATAAGGAATAAATATCCGGTGTCACTCGCACACGGTCGAGCTTGATGTCCTGGTTTTTGCCGACCGTAATGCCGCTAAGCATGACATGCGGCAGTGGCAATACGGAAAGCCGGATGCTGTCTATCGTCACCGGCTCTTTGAGCCTGTCCGAGGCGATTTTCTCGATCTGCGGAAGGTAATCGTTGAGGGAAATTAAAAACGGCAGTACCGCCGCAATGACAAGCAGCAACACAAGCGCTAGCAGTATGCGTTTAAGCCATTTCATAGCGTGTTCACAGCGTAAAAATTATCAATCGGCGTGCCCATACGTATTTCATTATCCCCTCCTTCAACGCTAACCGGATAACTGGGCCAACCTGTTTGCAGGCGGCGGGTGAAGTTAAACCAGGCGCCACTCCCCCTGCGCCAAGTCACCCACCGTCCATTCACCGACACGGTAGCGTATCAGGCGCAGGGTGGGGAAGCCGACCGCAGCGGTCATGCGACGCACCTGACGGTTCTTGCCTTCCCTGATCGTCAATTCCAGCCAGCTGGTCGGAATCGCTTTGCGCTCACGAATCGGCGGGTTACGCGGCCAAAGCATGGCCGGCGTATCCATCAGACACACGCCGGCAGGCTGGGTAATAAAACTCGCCTTTTGCTTGCTCGAAGGATCCGGCAATGCTATACCGGTGCGCAATTTATCCAGCGCCGCCTGATCAGGCACACCTTCCAGCTGCACCCAGTAGGTCTTGGGCAATTTGTGCTTGGGATCGGTAATGCGATGTTGCAACTGGCCGTCGTCAGTCAGAACCAGCAGGCCTTCGCTATCGGTATCCAGCCTTCCGGCGGGATAAAATTCGGGAAGGGGGATATAATCGGCCAGCGTCGGATGCATGCCATCGCGGCTAAACTGGCAGATCACGCCATACGGTTTGTTGAACAGCAAAATGCGTCCCATTTGATTTCCAGATTATTTTTAAGCTGACATTTTACCGCGTATCCCACTGCAGAGCGTTAAACCGACCTGCATAGTCCGGCAGGCTGATCAGCTATGAATGAGAACCAACGAAAGAGAAAAATGACAAGTCATAAAATTATTTACACGACGGTCGATGAAGCACCGGCACTGGCCACCTACTCCCTGCTTCCCATCGTACAGGCCTTCACCGCAGCGGCAGGTGTCACTGTCGAAACCAGGAACATTTCACTGGCAGGCCGCATTCTCGCAAACTTTCCGGAAAAACTGACTGCGAGCCAAAAAATCGCGGATGAACTGACAGAACTGGGGGAGCTGACGCTGATACCCGAAGCCAACATCATCAAATTGCCGAATGTCAGCGCAACACCGCCGCAATTGAAGGCGGCCATCGCAGAACTGCAATCGCAGGGATATGACATACCGGATTACCCTGATGAGCCACAGAACGAAGCCGAAAAAGCGATCAAGGCTCGCTACGGCAAAGTGCTCGGCAGCGCCGTCAATCCCGTGCTGCGCGAAGGCAATTCGGACCGCCGTGCGGCGGGGGCGGTCAAGCAGTTTGCGCGTAACAATCCGCACAGAATGGGCGCATGGAGCGCTGATTCTCAAACCCATGTCGCGCACATGAACAATGCAGATTTTTATGGTAGTGAAAAATCGGTCACGGTTGCCGAAGCAGGCACGGTGCGCATCGAGTTTATCGGCGAGGATGGCAAGGCTACCGTACTGAAAGATAAGATAGCTCTGAAAACGGGTGAAATCATCGACGCGGCTGTCATGAATCGTAACGCGCTACGTACGTTCTTCGAAGAGCAGATGACAGATGCAAAAAATCAGGGCGTGCTGTTGTCCTTGCACCTGAAGGCCACCATGATGAAGATTTCCGACCCCATCATGTTCGGCCATGCCGTCACCGTATATTTCAAGGAGGTGTTCGACAAACACGCGGCCGTCATCAGTGAACTGGGCGTCAACGTCAACAACGGCCTCGGTGATTTGCTGACTAAAGTGGCGAAACTGCCTGAAGCGCAACGCGCCGCGATCGAAGCCGACATCAGCAACACCTACAATACACGCCCGCAACTGGCGATGGTCAATTCGGACAAGGGCATCACCAACCTGCATGTACCCAGCGACATCATTGTCGATGCCTCCATGCCCGCCATGATCCGCGATTCGGGTAAGATGTGGGGACCGGACGGCAAGTTGCACGACACCAAGGCGATGATTCCCGACCGCTGCTACGCTCGCATTTATCAGGTCGTCATAGACGACTGCAAAAAACACGGGGCATTCGATCCAAAGACCATGGGCAGCGTGCCGAATGTCGGCCTGATGGCACAAAAAGCCGAAGAATACGGCTCACACGACAAGACTTTCCAGATAGCGGGTAAGGGAACGGTCCGCGTTGTGGATGCGTCCGGAAACACGCTGCTGGAGCAAAAGGTCGAGACGGGTGATATTTTCCGCATGTGTCAGGTCAAGGATGCGCCGATTCAGGACTGGGTAAAACTGGCCGTAGCCCGCGTACGCGCAACCGGTGCGCCTGCCGTATTCTGGCTGGACAAGAACCGTGCGCACGATGCGCAGCTTATTCACAAAGTTGAACGTTATCTCAAGGATCACGATACCGGCGGCATGGACATCCGTGTCATGACACCCGAAGATGCCACGCAATTTTCGATAGACCGCATCCGCGCGGGCAATGACACCATTTCGGTCACCGGCAATGTACTGCGCGATTATCTTACCGACCTGTTCCCGATTCTTGAACTGGGCACCAGCGCAAAGATGCTGTCCATCGTGCCGCTGATGAGTGGCGGCGGACTGTTTGAAACCGGTGCGGGCGGCTCTGCGCCCAAGCATGTTCAGCAGTTCCAGCAGGAAGGCTATCTGCGCTGGGATTCACTCGGCGAGTTTCTGGCTCTGGGCGCATCGCTGGAACATCTGGCCCTGAAATACAACAATGCCAAGGCGCAGGTGCTGGCCGAAACGCTGGATGTAGCGAACAGCAGAATTCTGGAAAACAATCGCTCCCCTGCCCGCCGTGTGGGTGAGATCGACAACCGTGGCAGTCATTTCTACCTTGCCCTTTACTGGGCGCAGGCGCTAGCCGCACAAACGAAGGATTTGGATATTCAGGCGCGTTTCACTGCGTTGGCAAAGAGGCTGCAGGACAACGAGACCCTAATCAATTCCGAATTGATTGCAGCGCAGGGAAAACCAGTGGATATGGGTGGCTACTACCATCCCGACTTCGAGAAGACCTCACAGGCCATGAGGCCCAGCGCAACCTTGAATGCGGCACTGGCATCCATTGCCTAGGCAGCCATAAAAAAAGCCCGGTACTGTCGTGCCGGGCTTTTAAACAAACAACTGCCGATTAAGGCGCTTGAATATTGGAAGCTTGCTTGCCCTTGGGACCTTGTACCACGTCAAACGTGACTTTCTGGCCTTCTTTAAGGGACTTGAAACCGCTCATATTGATTGCAGAAAAGTGTGCAAACAGGTCTTCGCTACCATCATCAGGAGTGATAAAACCGAAACCTTTTGCATCGTTAAACCATTTAACTGTACCAGTTGCCATGTGATCGTTTCCTTACCAAGAAAATACGGGACCCCCCGCGAAACTGTTTGAATCTAAGAGCGCACACGGCGAAACCAGTACTGCAGACACTTTGAATCAAACGCCAGTGTGCTTTTTACTCTTACTTAAGCGGATTTGTCAAATGGTTAATGTTATTTTTTAGAACAGGCTTGAAAAAGCATCGCTAATCGTTAAGCTTAACAACTCTATAAGTGTCAGAATGCTCACAGAAAATATGACCCGAAAACATGAAAGCAGCACCGTACTCGCGCCGGAGCGCGCCCGCATCAAGCTTCCCGGGATGTACAAGGTAATTTTATTCAATGACGATTACACAACGATGGAATTTGTCATTGAAGTGCTGCAACGTTTTTTTGCAATCAATAATGAACGTGCGCAGCAACTAATGCTCCAAATACACAACGAAGGATCGGCGACTTGCGGCATTTATACACGCGATGTGGCCGAAACC
Organism: Gallionella sp.; assembly: GCA_030652475.1. Taxonomy (GTDB): domain Bacteria; phylum Pseudomonadota; class Gammaproteobacteria; order Burkholderiales; family Gallionellaceae; genus Gallionella. Next base: position 10,339 of record JAUSAO010000091.1, read on the forward strand.
AAGGTTGTCCAGGTAACAGAGTTTGCACAACAACAAGGGCATCCGCTACGATGCGCCATGGAGGAAATTTGAAATGATTGCGCAAGATTTGGAAGTGAGTTTGCACCTGGCTTTTGTCGAGGCACGCCAGAAACGCCATGAGTACATTACCGTGGAACATTTGCTGCTTGCCATGCTGGATAA
>JAUSAO010000102.1 GCA_030652475.1 Gallionella sp.
GAATCATGCCGGTTCGGACTGGCGCCGTGGCACATAATCAAGCAATGGTTCTGAGCCCCCGAGCAATGCCAAACGTTTGGCGCTTTCGCGCTGGATCAAGGCCTTCAGCGCTTCCCGAACTAAGGCTGTCTTTTCCATTGGGCCGGTAAATGCCTGGGCTTTCTCAATCAAGTCATCATCAAGTGCAAGTGTCGTGCGCATAATCATTATCTCCGTTATTGATACACATCTTATAGCATCGAATAATGCTGCCATCAATGCCTGAGTATCTCTTTAGCGCCCCCTTATTATTTATATACATGCATTGTTTCGATCAGCTTGCGCCAATCCGGCGCGATATAGCCCGTTTCAGTTCTGAATTTATCGCCATTTAGCGAACGATCTATCACCAATTTTTCATCGGCCATGATTTCTATACGCTTGCCATATACATCGGCGATCAACTTCAATAATTCAAATTTGTTGATAGGCTCCGCAGCAACATGGTACAGACCCGTTAGTTGTTTAGCAGGAATGACAATATCGCGGATGATCTGCGCAAAAACCACAGTAGGTAATCCGGAGAATATCGCGCGAGCATATCCCTTGCACTGTTTATCTTGCGACAAGAACCAGTCTAGCAGCCCAAACTTGCTTTGTAACTCATGGCCTATAGTCGAAGTACGCAGAGTGAGTGTGTGCGGATAATGCAACTCACCCAATGCTTTTGATTTCCCATACACATCGTGCGCATCGGCAAAGTCATCTTCAACATATCCACCTTTTTCACCAGAAAATACGCAGTCTGTGCTTACATGTATCAGACGTGCGCCAACCAGCTTGCAAAGTCCTGCCAGACGATGGGGCATCAGCGTGTTAATAGGTATGGAAACCAGCGGATCATCAGCCTCAGGTTTATGCTTGGTCAGACCCGCACAATTGACGACCACATCGGGTCTTATCTGATCCAGCACCCTCACCAGACTATCATGCTGCTCGACGTCGATACCCGCTATCAAACGCTTGGTTATTTCCGTCGAAAAAAAACGCCGTACACTTGCATCACGAATGCTGCCAAACACTTCCCAATCATTTTTCTCGCTCAATACACGCAGCACAGTGCTGCCTATCATACCGCTCGCGCCTATCACTAATACTTTCACCGGTTATCCTTTCGTAACACCGTCTGTAAATGTCCGATCAACTGATCGACCAGTCGATCATGATTAAAGTGCTCCTGATAATAACGACGCCCATGCTCGCCCATTTTTTCACGTTCCGTGGGAGACAGCCTATATAAACGCAAAATCGTATCTGCCAAAGCCTTGGCATCTTCCGCCGGTGTCGCCAATCCGGCCCCCGCCTCAACAACCAGTCGAGCACCCTCACCATTCAAACAGGCCACGATAGGTCGCCCTGCCGCCAAATAGGCCTGCACTTTATTGGGCACGGTCGCCGCAAAAATCGGCTGATCCGCGAGAGTTACCAACAACGCCGAGGCCTTCTGCATGAACCCGGGCATCGTCTCCACCGGGAATCGCCCGGGCGAATGAAGATTGCTCAGGCCGCGCTGCCCTACTTCCTTCAACATCCATTCGCGGGAACTCCCATCTCCCAGAACAACAAAATGGATATCCGTATACTCCTTCAGCAAGGATGCCGCCTCGACAATCACGCCAACGGCTTGTGCGATGCCGATATTACCCGCGAACATCACCGAAAACCCGACACCAAGACCCTCGACTAGCGGAGGTTCTTGGGTGGCTGCAATCGCAAATGTATCATCAACCGAATTAGGGTAATACACGATTGGCGTGCCCGATGCGAGTGCGCGAACTGGCTCTTCAAAAGCCCTCGATTGCACCAGAATCAGATCGGCATGCCGATAGATGAAACGCACTGCCTGCTCGACCAATTTGAGAACCATACGGTTTTTTACATGGCCCGTCGCCGACAGGCTCTCCGGCCACATATCCTGCACCCATAACACCACCGGACACCCTTTGATTTTCCCCAGAAAGAGCGCCGGAATGGCCTGCAATATTGGCGAGGGTGCGTAAATAAAAATCACATCGAATTTTTTACTGCGCAGCATCCAGGGCGCGAACAACAGTCCCGACACGACAAAAGACAGGTAATTCAACGCCAAACGCCCCCCGCCATTCCCTCTTGCCAACAACGGAATACGATTGATATTGATGCCTTGGTGGATTTCACGTGAACATCCCCATGCCCTATACCCCGTGAAAACATCACCGCCAGGATAGTTTGGTTTGCCGGTTAGTACCTCGACCTCAATACCTTTTGCCGACAATGTGTTGACCAGCGCATTGATGCTGAAACTTTCCGGCCAGAAATACTGGCTAACAACTAGGACGCGCATACACGCCCCATTGGCAAGCTGCTGCGGCTGGCTGTTCGGCTCCAAAAAACTAAGCATGGCGTGAGAATCACGCCAATAAACAACCACACCGGAAATATCTGAAATCGCATTACTAATCCCATTAACACCAAATAACACAATATCGCTAACGCATAGGCGCTAGCCGCGCTACGCACTGCGTAATAGGCGCGCATGCTCCATAACAGCAATACGAAACAGCTTAACAGCATTACTGCCGTTCCAATCCAGCCAACATCTTGATACAAAACCAACCATCCCGCATCACGCCCCTCGCCAACAAATCGTCCCTCTATCGACTGCATCACCTCGGGTGGAACACCGAGTGGAACACCGTGTGGAACGCCGAAAAGTGTCGAAACATAATTAACTAAATAGATGGGTGCGTCGGCGAACCTCTCACCTAACAGGACAACGCTATGCCAACCTGCGCTTCCCAGAACAAATTGCCCTGCAAACCACGCAGCCCCCAAATATATCGCCAACATAGTCAATGGAAGAACCAGCAACGACAACCACTTAATACGCTTTTCTTTTAGCCATAGAGGTATGAACAGCACCGCCAAAAGCAGAAAAGCAGCACTTCGAGACCCAGACAAATATATAGCTACCGAGGCCAATACCATCCCGCACAGCATCATTTTTTGGTGCTTCCGGAACGCATGTACTCCATATGCACAACCGAGATAAACCAGCGAGGCCCAAAAAGCGAGCAAGTTTGGATTGAACAGGATAGAACTCGCACGATAGACCATCGCACCCGAACTTTCCAGCGTACCCGCCCATGAATGATGATTAAACACTTCGTAAACCGCGATGCCGTCTATAGCAGCGAACACAAGCAGCTCAGCTACACCCCAGGAATAGATCTTCGCCATATTCAATGTATGCGCACCGGTTGCACCGAGATAACCGATCAACAGGAATGCGAGCATCGCCTCAATCGAAATAACGTTTTTCAACTGCAACCAATCACCCTGCCTGATATTAAGCGCATACCCACAAAGTACCGCGCCCATTATTAACAAGACATACATGATCATCTTCTTCTCACCACTCTGGCTCAGCAAATATGCACGATAAGCATGCATGCTCAACAAAACAAAAGTCACAGCCAGCAGTGACAGGGTAGCGATCGTTGCCAGCATGCCACTCCCTTCGTCATGCAGTGCGATTAACAATCTCGCCGATTCATCGGACGTCAATGCGATAGCCGCAAAACCGAAGTGCAATGTGCCATACACAAACAAAACCATGAGCAGCGTCGTCACATCTCTTTTGCGCACCAGCATGAGCAGCAGAAGAATGACGATCATAACATTGGCTATTTCGAAGGCATTATTATTCAGATTCATATAGTTACCGAATTTTCCCGCTGGCCCATATCACTAATCTTGATAAGCGGATGCCGCGCCCCGCCCATTACCGACATCAGCCAACAAGGTCGAATACAGTTTCCAATACTCCTGGACAATGACAGGCCAAGCGAAACCGCCGATTACGAATCCCTTGATGTTCACCGCCGCTGCTTCGATCTGGCCCGGATTGGATAACACCTCGGATAAGCCTGCTCTCAACCCCCCGACTGTGGCCGGGACGACCCACCCACCGCCCACTTCGGCGATCTGATCGAATCCGCATTGGTCGGTCAGCACAACGGGCGTACCACTCACGCCCGCTTCAAGCACGACGATAGACATGGCCTCATGCCGGGATGGAATCGCAAGGAGCTGCGCCGCGTGGTACGCATGTGATTTTTCTCTGCCACCGATATACCCCAGAAAGTGTACCCGATGTTCAATATCCATGTCTTTTACAGTTTCTTTCAATTCCGCAAGCATCCCTCCATCAGGACCGGCGAATACCAGATCAATACCGGCGAATTCGTCCTTGATCTCGCTAAAGGCCTTGAGCAACAGATCCGGTCCTTTAATCAGATTCAAGCGCCCGACGAAAAGAATGAATGGCCGCACGCCCAAGCCAAATCTTTCACGGAAGCCGGTGTCATCTTCTGCCATAAAATCCGCTTCTGAGATCCCATTGGGAATCACATGAACTTTATCCTGCTTCACGCCATACGCTGCAAAAGAACTCGTCTCATCGGGAGTGACCGCTATACACATCGATGCATTGCGTATGATTCTTTTCCCGACCACCAGGTTATAGATCCTCTTGAACAGTTTCGATCTGCCAAAAATCGGCAGTGCGCCCGCCGGGCAAACGACATAGGGTTTGTTTTGTTTGCGTATCACGAGATACACCAGAGCGTTCAAAATCGTCCAATGTCCCATGAGATGAACCACATCGGCCTCTCTGACCAGAGCATCAATCTGGCTAAAAGAAAACATGGGCACATAATATCTCCTGATAAGGCAGGGCAACGCGATCACCCTCCCATCGCCAAGAAAACTTTTTCGTTCCGCGTCCAATCCCGTGTTTATCGTCAACACACGACATTCGGCTCCAGACTGGGCAAGTGCTTTGCTCATCTGAAACGACCGTTCCGCTTCGCCGCCACCCGTAACCGGATCTATCGTGTTACTCACATTCAATATTTTCATTGCAAATGCCTTTGTCCGATTCGGGCAGCGGGTGCATTGTAGTAACCGAAACACGCACGAAAAAGTACCTTGAGCACAGACCAGTTCCCCCTGATACCGCTGATTTTGGTCGGCACCTCCCCTGTCAGAGGGTATCGCCTTACCGTTGGCAGCTCGACACAACGATAACCTAGCTTAGGAATCCGATAAGACAGATATGCCAGCAGCTCATAACTAGTGAAGATATCCCGAAACGGTGCGACCCTAGCATCCAGAAATATTTTTCTGCTATACGCTCGAAAACCCTGGGTCGTGTCCGTCCAACGGAACCCCGAGAACAAACTCAACATCGGTGCGTGGATAAAACGTATGGCAAAGTCCCGAGATTTAGGCGTGTTCTCAGCAACCCCCCCGAAAATGAACCGTGAGGCTTGCACGAAATCCACACCTTCCTTCAATGCATCGATAAAGCGCGGTATCGCCTCTGGATCATCCTTGTCGTTTCCGTCTATCGTGACAACCCCCTCATAGCCTTGATCAAGTACAAAGGCATAGGCACAGCGTAGCTGGGCACTCAACTTACCCGTGCCGGTTTTGACCAGAAGTGCGCGTACACCTTGATGTTGCAGTGACTCCAGCCCCAGTGATTCATCACTGCTACCGCCATCCACGATGATGATGTCAGCAAGTGCGGCAATGTTGTACGCCGCCATTCGAGCGAGCAGATTCTGGATCCGCGAACCTTCATTGATGACAGGGATCACGACGCAATACGGGTGCTGTCGCCCCAGCCACAACGAAGTATCAAATAGTGGCACCTGCCACGTCGCACGAATTTCCAGAGACAAATCTGAAGTCATCATAATTATTTACTTTCTGCTCAACCGACACGCACTGTGATCAATGCCACACCAGCAATCACTAGGAGGATCCCCATTATGGTTGTCCAATAAAAGGGTTCACGAAATACCATGTATGAACATACCGCCACGGTCGCCACCGCCCCTGCAGTCAGCACGGGATGCGCGACATTCAAGGGAAGGCGTGCCAATGCCGCAGCATAAAGCAGAAATGCCACGCCGTAGAGCAGCAAGCCCAACCAGAATGGCCAGTTGCTCAATGCACCCATCGGGTCACTCGGGCTTGGAAATTTCCGAGGCGGTATCATCGCTATTTTAACCAATATGCTTGCTGATGCATTGGACGCAATGCCTACAATCAGGATCAACCACTTCATATCGCAGTCCCTACTGTGCCGACCGCATGACCCCGGTAGTGACGAATAGCGACCACTAGTGCGCGCTCTATTGCAGCAATATTGGTTCCGAGCTTGGCAGGCAACATCTCAATAGCCACCACCTGATTCGGCAGACGCTCACTCAGTTGCGTGCCTGCGGAGGCGTGATCAGCCAACCCATCTCCCAGTGTAACGAGATCCGGTTCACTGGCATGAACATGGCCGATCAGTAGCGCGTACTCCTTGATGACCCGCGCTGCATCCTCACCGTTGATAGACAAAGCACCGGTATCCAGTTGCATGCGAATGGCAGGATGGTTCACAGCGACCACGATGCTCGCCGTGTCCGCACTGTTGGTCATAAAATTGGCGCCATAACAAGGCGGGTTGGGCTCAAGACATATCACCACGCCATGTCGGCTGGCAATGTCTCCCAATCGCCTGAAGAAACGGATGGCCACATCACGCGCCGCACCATCCGACAGCGCCGAACAATCACGATTCTTGGGTGAGCCAAACACCAGCTTCTTTGCGCCCAGTCCCGCCCCGATTCTGCATACCGCCTGCAGATGTTCCAGCATCGCGGTCTGTGTATCCTGCGATCCAAACAGATTCAGCCCTGTGGTACCGAATAGCAGCGCTTGCATTCCGGTGATCTCGATCCCGTGATCGCGCCACCACTCGCGCACTCGTGCAATGTCGCCGGGGCTGGCATTCTTTGGATCTGGGAAATACTTGCCGGGTGCCACATCGATCGCATCGATCCCATATTTTTTCAGCAGCACCGCGACCTGCTCATCTTCTGATGCATCCCAGGCAATATTGGAGATTGCGATCCTCATCAGGCTTTCCCGCCTTCTGCTTTGATGGAAATGTGTTCAGATTGTGCATAAGCACGAACCGCCTGAATGGTTTCCCGTTTGCTATACTGATAGACGCCGTGACCACCAAACACATGTGCATACCTGGACCGCAAATCGTAAGTGGCCGGCGTGTTAGCCAAGGTCTGATCGAATGTTTTTCCAAAGCCTGTTGCTGACAGTTCCGCCACACTGACAGGCTCAGCCGTAAGGTGGGCAAGCTTCAAACCGGCTTCAAGTGCGGTTTGAATGTCGAACCAGAGATTGACCATAGGGTAAAACTGAAACACGCCCCTGCTTTCGATCGCGTGAAGGTTGTTGTCATTCAGAAAATCAAAGATCACATTCTTGCGCAAACCCGGCCCGACGAGACCGGGCAATCTGATTATCAGATGATTTGCGAAGTGGTTCTCAACGAATTTTTCAAGCAAGCGACGATGCAGGCCGTAAGGATGCAGACCAGCCTCATCGACTGGCGTGTCCTCATTGACGCCGACAGGAGTTTTGAAGACATCGACGGTGCTGATCAACACAAAAGTCTTGCACTGTATCGTCTTAAGATGAGCAATCAGCCCTTCGATCTTCTGACGGTCCGCATCGGGCTCGCGGTTAGCGATCCACTTCTGTGCAGGTGCGGCGGCGCAGACCACCAGATCGAATCGATGTCCGTCAATATCATTAATATTGACGGAACGAAATCTCTGCTCAAACGTATGCTGTTTGAGCAGTGTTGAACCTACAAATCCTGTGTAGCCTATCAAAGCATCAGACATCTGCTCTCCACAATCCTATATCCATTATTTTTTTCAATTGAGCCGGAAAGATTCCGCATCCAGTTTTTCCAGTGCATCGTAAATGTTATCGATCTTCCCGCCGAGAATCGAGTAGCAGTTGGGTAATGAAGCATGGCGCTCAAACAAGATCGGCCTGCCATCATCGCCTTCGTTCTTGACCAATACCGTTTTTACCTCGAATAGTGATTCCACGTACTTGGCGTCTGCTATTACAGGCATATATCGCTCCACGTCCCGCACCATACGGTCGACGCGTGTCTCATAATGATAGCCCGCCAGCCTTTGATATGGATCGGCTTCGGCCTGATCCAACCAACTGGAATGCGGAGTGTACCGGACATGCGAGAGTGTATGCAGCCCCCGGCCGGGAAATGGCATCACGGAAAAGAATGGACCGTCCATCACGGTAACGCCCAGATCCGCCAGCTCAGGTGAAGCTTGCATCAGTGCCATCTCGGCGATCTCATGCTTGAGCTTGATCTGGGTACCGGGGAAATCGCCTGAGAACTGATTAAGTCCGCTGTAGGTGCAATTGAAGACATAACGACCGTGCAGCGCTTCCGGCGCATCGCCTTCACATTCCACCGCCAGACCGTTCCGCACCTTATTGATGCTCTGAACGCGCGAATTCAGACGGATCTCCACACCGCATTCTTTAAGCTCCTGCCTGGCCCATTCGGCAAGCTTGCATGCATCGAACGCATACTCTTCGACCAGAAATACCTCTTCGATCAAGCGCGCCTCGAACAACTTCTTATGCGACTCAGATGCAGGTTCTAACTTGGCACCGATCTCATGGCAAAAACGCCTGAATTGCCGCGCCGTGACTTTTGAATTGCGTCGGGCAATGGCATAAAGCTTGGTGAAATCCTTTTTTACCGCCTGGGGATGATCTTGCACAAATTGCGGCAGGTTGACGCGGCTGCGGAAGGCCGTAGTGAAACTGCGCGGGTAATGGTAACCGTTATGGACACGAGCCTGATTGTTGTATGAGGCACGCAGCAGCAAATCAGGCTCGCGTTCAATCAACAAGACGTTGGTGAACCCACGCTGGGTCTTCAGGTAGATGGCAATGGCTGCACCATAGAATCCACCACCGATAACGATCGCGTCATACATCACGAACGACTCTCTTTATTAAAGTGACTATCAAGGTTGATTAGGGCTTGGTACGCTCATTGGCTGCACGAGTCTCTTCGATATTCAGCTTCTCGCGCCGCGTCATAACAGAACTGGTGAACTCCTGTGCCACATGATACATCGGTCCCTCATTGGAGAGGCTGACCATATGCAGAATATATTCGCCCAACATCCACAACACGAGTGAAATCAAAAAGAACATTCCCGACTGTTGCAGAGATAGCGACACCCACCCTGGCGCAACATCTGTTTTCAGCAAAGCAACCGCAATCACATAAAACGAATAAAACAAGTTTGCCCCCGCGCCAAACAAGGAGAGTGCAGTGACCAGGCGCATCGGCGCTCGGGTAGTCGATACCAGCAAACGCATGCCACGATCGATGCTTTCACCAAGACGTTTGGGTCGCGATGGTCGAGTCTTGGCGCTGTAGCTCAGGTTAACCTTGGTAAATCCGCCGGTCGCAGGCAGATGACGATAGCTCAGCGACGGCATGGGATGCTGAAGAATGAAGTTCACCACGCGCTTACTCAATACACGATACGACGGCGCTTCGTTAGCAAGATCAATTCCGTTGAACCTTTGATAAATACTATTGAAGACTGAATAGCAAGCACGATAGGCCAGACTTTGCCGAGGTTTTTGTTGATTGGCGGCAAAGACGACATCTGCGCCATCGAATGCCCGCTCCAACAAGTTGGGCAGAAAATTGATGCTATCTGCCGCAGAATCAAAAACCGCAACAAAGTCGCCCAACGCATTTTCCAGCCCAACCCAAGAGGCCGTGTCCGAGTCAACTTCCTTGGTCAGCGCATACACTTGCAGATTGGGAAGTCCGCCTTCCCTGGTCATTCTTTTCAACACCGTGACGCTGTCATCGGCAGATGCATTATCGACAATGATCAACTCGTAGTCACTGACCAAGCCAGATATTGGTGATGATACCTCCGTCAGGATCGACTCCAGCGAAGATGCCTGATTGCGCACCACCAGCACAACCGAGAGAAAAATGGGGTAGCTCATATAAACACCCTGCCCTTAAAGAATGCGAAGTCTGGCGCGTAACACGCCCACGTCAAAATTTACATTTGAAGCATAGAGCTTAATCACAGCCAAACTAATTGCCAGCGTACTCCAGAACACATACCTGAAATCCGCCATTGGAGTCAGCGGAAGATAGCTCAACATATAAAACAATGCAGAAGCCAAAAGAATCCGAATCAACGTCAGCGCATCCTTATCGCCACGCATACCCAGGGTTGCCCCCAGGAAAACCAAGCCCAGGATGAGCCACCAATACGGCTTGAACAAAAACGGGGCCAGATGCGACATGACATTGACGTATCCTTTCAGAATGAAAGTCGCAGTATTATCTTTTTGACTCAGCCCGATGTCATTGGCCGATATCCCGGAAAAAGTATGGATATACGGCCTTTCAAATGGGTTTCGAAGCAAATACAAATAAGCCTCAAAGCGGAATTTTGCATACTCCAGTGGATCACTTTTGATTGCGGCCACCCAGGCCGTTTTGATTTCCTCATAGGGAATGGGCGCGACTGCCTGATATGACGGCTTTGCAGTCAAGCAAAATAATCTGCCTACCAGCTTCGTACCACCAATTACTTCCTCGCTACATTCGATAACTGTCTTCGTATCAACTCTGGGCAAAAGGCTCTTATCTGCCACTGCCGAAAAGTGAACCAGATCATCGACCATCATATAGCTGGCCATATGATTTTTCTCTGCGTCCAGAAAGTGATAATTGAACAGGTTCAGGAATGCGAACATCGAAACCAGTGATAGTGCTGTAATTGCAATCCTGGCCCTATTTGAGAATGAAGGAAACAATCTGCCAGAGGCGTACCAAACGATTGGAAGCAAAGCTGCCGGGGCGTTGCTGCGCACCATAAAGGCATACAACAATAAGAGGACAGCCGCAAAGATTACCGGCTTCGCCAACCGCTCCATGCTCAGCAAACCAAGCGCAAGCAGCAGGCTGAATGCCATACCCATGTCTTTCCACAAGACACCCTCAAAGTTGGCGACCCATGGCAGAAAACCGAACACGATAAACCACTTTGCCGCCCGATTTTCGCCCGCATTCTTGCACCAGATGTATAGCCCAGCCCAAAGCATACCCAAGTGCAGGAACAGTAAACTTTGCGGCCCATCCAGAATCACATTCAGCTTGGACCAGAGCCATGCCATAACCGGCGGGTGACCATCCGCGAATTTAAGTGTGTGCGCCTGCCTGTATTGCTCAAGGGAATCAACCGACATAAAACCCGGATAGCAGGCAATAGCAAATAAGGCAAAGCCCGCAATTGCCCACAGCATGTGCCTTAAATTCGCATGTGCCTTAAAGAATTTAGAAAGCATCATCTGCAATCCGTGAAGCCAAAAGTTCATATCCCTGTGTGCTGAGATGAGTGTCATTGGGCAAATACAGGTCAACAACCTCCCCCGCAGCATGCCTGAATTGTTCTAATATACTCACATTCCTCACACCTGCTGCTGTTAGCTGCCCGAAGATATCCGGATAACCGTTTCTGCTTTCTTCATCAGCAAAATATGGTCGATAGGTCGTGGATTTATCCGGCACCACGACCACCACCAGACGCAAACCCTTCTCTGCCAACCTATCTTGGACTAGCTTCAGGTTTTTCACTGCAGCCATCATATCTTTCTCTGACCAGCCGATTTTCAGATCATCCGCCGCATAGTAGAGAAGACGGCTTGATCTACGATTGGAGAACAGCTTGTCTGACGAAAGCGGGACATTGATGACCTCGCCCGATGACACGGCACTACTGCTTACTGCTGTGCGAATTGAATTGCTGGCTGTAGGGATCAAATAACCCGCGTCCAGCATCAGCCTTTGGGTCGAGCGAATTGGCAATAGATTCTTCTTCGTAAGTTCAAACGACTTTGGAACTCTGTCGGCGCATGCGCTCAAGCTCCTGAACAACGGCACAAAGCCGCGCTCCACAGTCTCGATGACAACCGTCTGCACGTTTGAATAATGCTTCTCGGACACCCAGCGCAACCAATTTTTAACACACCCCACATCCTGGTATTGAAAGGAAAGTATGTCTAAGCGACGGGATTCGGCAAGGTAGGATTGCCATATGTTGGGATGGGAGAATGAATCACCCAATACCAAGACCTGCGGATTCTCAATAAGAGATCCATTCGCGCGAACTGAAACTGCAGGTTGCGGGTGACGCCAACCGTAATCGCGCTCTGACCAATGCCCGGTGCGTGTCAGATCGCCCGAGAGCGGCTCAAAGAACAAGGTTAACGGGATGGCGATCACAAAGAAGGTAATCACCGGAAAGGCAAACCACTTCAGATAACTTAATGAGCTGCGATCTGTTTTCATTAGAATTGATAATAAAGAAAGGTGCTCACCTTATCCAGCTTGCTCAGGGCCAAGCAAAACAAGCAGCCAAGAACAAAACCAATGACGGGTTTTTGCTGCCTGGAAACTGGCGCCTTGAACAACTTTGCGCTTTTTCCGGTTTGTTCAACATAGTGGAAGAACTGCTGGCTGTTCGGCGCAAACCAGACGATCAGCAAACCAGCCAGCAACAATTTGGCGAACGGCGCAATCCCCCCCATAGAGCCCAAGCCGGGAATATTCAAGAATACGCCTCCGTAGGAAACTCCTGAAGGAAGCATGCTAGCCAAACCGACAAATCTATCCGACAGCACACCCAGTGTGGAGGGCAATGAAATCCCCCCAAAACCGAAACAGCCCTTGAACATCAGTATGGCAGCAGAATATGTTTCTGCCCGGAAGAATATCCACGCAACGACGACGCACAAAAAAGTTAGCGCCACCGCAGCCAGATGATAAATGCTCGCCCAAATGCCTCCTGCGGGCAAATGATCTGCAATCACAGAGCGCCAGGCATGGTTGATCACCAAATAGATTCCATGCAAGCCTCCCCAAATGACAAATGTCCAATTTGCCCCGTGCCACAGGCCCCCAAGCACCATGGTGATCATAAGATTCAAATGGCGCAGGATTTTCCCATTTCTATTACCCCCCAGTGGTATGTAGAGATAATCGCGAAGAAATTGTGAAAGCGTCATGTGCCACCGACGCCAAAAATCGATGATATTTGCCGCCTTGTATGGTGAATTGAAATTGATCGGCAATCTAACGCCAAAGAGCAGGGAAATCCCGATCGCCATGTCGGAGTACCCGGAGAAATCAAAGTACAGTTGCAATGTATAAGCCAGCGAGCCAGTCCATGCCTCAATAAAATCCGGCTGTACACCCGTTCCAGCAGCTGCAAACACGGGCCCGGCATAATCGCCGAAGTTATCCGCCAGCAACACTTTCTTCGCCAAACCAATGGTAAAAATACTCAGCCCAAGCGCAATATTATCGAGCTGCAGGCTGTACGTTTCTCTCTTGGCAAACTGGGGCATCATCTGCCCATGATGCAGAACGGGGCCAGCGATCAGATGTGGGAAATATGTAACAAACAACAGATAGTGGATGAAGTTGTATTCGCGTGCCAAGCCTCGATATACATCCACCAAAAATGCAATTTGGGTGAATGTAAAAAATGAAATCCCCAGCGGCAACACAATATCTACCAATTGCAATGACCCACCCGAAACATTGTTTGCTGTATCAATAAAAAAGTTGGCATATTTGAAAAAGCCAAGCAGGGCAAGATTGGCGGAAATGGCAAATATGAGGAAAAGTTTTGCCTGGAAGCGATTGCGTTTATGTCCGATCAAGAATGCCAGGCTGTAATTGACAATAATTGAGGCGAGGAGCAGTCCGACATATTTGGGCGACCACCAGCCATAGAAGAAAAGGGAAGCTAATGCCAGCCACAACGCGCCAACTGAATGCCCAAAACGGACAAGCCAAAAAAACCCCAGGAATACGACTGGAAGAAACAGGAACAGGAATTCGTAAGAGTTAAATAACATGACTATGCTCGAGGGGGCTGAGAGGTTTTGTACCACTCTGCAAAATCACGTAATGCCGCTTCCAAATCACGCGGCTTTTGGAAACCGAATGCGACAATTTTTTCACCGCTGAATTTCACGGATGGATTCGTACTCAATCTTCCCGCCGACCGAAGGATTGTTCCAAGAACGAATCCGGGAATGAACACTCTTGGGACGCGATATGACTTCCCGAAGGCAGCCAATAAACTGGCTTCCACGTCGCGATAATTATTCATCGAGACATCATCGTCCGAAATGATAAATATCTCCCGATCCACGTTAGCGGCATCCAATAGAAATACCAACGCGGCAACCACGTTTTCAACACAGACCAGATTCAGGCTTCTGCGGTTGAACAGACAAGACCTGATGTAGTTGACCCACATATTCCCGCTCATCAGCTGGTTCGCCAGCTTGAGCAGATTTTTGCCCCCCGGGCCAAACACCGCCGTCGGCCGAAGTATCGAGACTTCAAATTTGCCGGCAGCCATTTCAAGCAGAGTAGCTTCTATTTGCAACTTGATGCTTTGGTACTCCGTAGTCGGCAGGCAAGGCGTTTTTTCAGTGACGCTATTGCCCCCGCCCGCCCCAACCACTACAGCCGTACTGCAATGAATCAACCGCCTTACTTGGCTATTCGCACATGCGCTTGCCAAGTTTGTCATTGCCTGCAAATTATTCTGCGCAAGATACGCAAGGTTGATCACTGTACAGTTCTTGCTGAGCAGAGCATTCAGCGATTCAGGCTTTAGCAAATCGCCCTCAATAAAACTGATATTAGCCTGGCTTTTTGCTCGCGTGCGGTGCACCAACACTCGGATTTCAATATCCTGCCGCGCGGCGAGATCTTTTAACAGGTACTCGCCGATGAATCCCGATGCGCCGATCACGACGACCGTCGTTACCCCAGATGCGATCGGGAGCTCACCGCTCATCCAATCACTCGCTTTACTGCCTGCAGATACCGCAATCCCCACTTCGTATCCGGTTCCAGATAATTTCCCTCTGCCCATTCATTCCAGGACTTCAGGAATATCAATTTGTGTTCTTCATCGCGCCCATCTACCGCCTTAACAGCTTCGTTTAGATGGCCCTCAAATAGTTCGGGTGTTGAATGTGCAAGCACCAATCCTTTGCGCCCCTTCCGAGGCGTGTTATCCCAGTTCGGGAAAACACACGGATAGGCCTCACAACCAAACTGATTGAGATCGGGAATGAGGTGTTTTATCGCTTCGCTGTATTCAATAACGCGCGGCCCACCCAGTGACAATTTTTTTCTTAATCCCCACACTATTCTGGTCGCTTCATTAACAAGTGCATTACCGGTATTCGTGACTGCCAGTGTTGATATGGTTACTGCATCAAGCCCAAGCTCTTCCGGATTTTTATAATCCAGCATATTGATACCCACTATATGCAAACCCTTGAGGCCGGCCTGCAATGCCAACTCGCGCCACAGATCAAATCGCCTCTTGGCATCCGGCATGTCTGTCGGCTTGAATATCACCAGCAGCGGCTTGTCATCTACCGTTATGTAGCGCTGGTCACTAAATGCTTTCAGAAGATATTCAAAATGTTCCTTGTCATCTTTTTCACCCGGGTACGTCTGATCGATAAGCTTTCGATGCGGCTCATCCTTCCAAATCCCGTTCCAGGAATGGTTTGCCCAACCAACGCAAAACGGAAAATCCGGCTGACCTGAAGAGAGAACTTCATTGAATGGGCGCTCCAACATGCGACGCCCGCCGAACCAATAATGCCAGTAACAAAACCCTTCGACCCCGAAGGCAGCTGCCATTTCAGCTTGCGCAATTCTGGTTTCGGGCAACCTTAAATCATAAAAACCGAGGTCCGCTGGAACGCGCGGCTGCTCGTGTCCTTTAAATAATACTCGTGCACTGGCAACGTTGGTCCATTCGGTGAAACCCTTGCCCCACCATTCATCGTTCTCAGGGGTAGGGTGGAATTGGGGTAAATAGAACGCGATGACGCGCACCTTCTTTTTCTGGATCGTATTATCAGACATGATTTTTCCTGCCTCAGCGCTGCTACGCAACTTTTACAACTTCAACTTCTGGCAAGGGAAATACCAGATTCATACCTGACAATTTATTGTTCGAAGTAAAGAACTTCCGGAAGTGCCAGGGTAGCACGATCATGTAATCCGGCTTCTTCGCCAACAGTTCCTGTTCCGGAATGATCGGGATCCAGGTGCCTGGCGTGTAGCAACCGAACTTCTCGGGATTCACTTCTCCCACGCAATCAACTTGTTTTGTAGTGAGCCCGCAATATTGCAGCAGTACATTGCCTTTGGTCGACGCGCCGAGGATGGCCACGGTCTTTCCTGCCACGTGTACCTTTTCAATGAATTCGAGCAAATCCTGCTTTGTACGGGCTGCTCGTTCTGCAAATTCCTGATACGGCAGTAAAGTGTCTAACCCCCTTGCACGTTCATCGTCCAGGATTTTCTGTACGGTCGGAACGATGCTCGTATCCCCGCGGGATTTCGCCACTGTCACGGAGAAGCTACCGCCGTTGATGTCATTGAACTCGACGTCGATGATGCGGAAACCAACCCGGTCGGACATCCACTTGATCTGGCGCAGCGCATAAAACTCCAAGTGTTCATGGCATACCGTGTCATACGAATTCGTGTCCAGCATGGTCGGCATGTAACTTTGCTCGAACACCCAGATGCCTTCATCGGCGAGCACGTCGTAGACCTGGCGCATAAAACCCATCGGGTCTTCCAGGTCATAGAACATCGAGAACGAGGTGACCACTTTCGCCTTCTTGCCGGGGAAGCGATCCTGCACCAGCGCAGCCGAGAAGAAGTCCGGGATCAACTGGATGTGCGGCGGATAATAGCTGTGGAATTTGATACCAGTCGGGTCGACACCCACCAATACCGGGCCGCTCGCGGGATAGGCCTGCAGCGTGGTGCTGTCGTTGCTGCCGATATCGATGATCAAGTCACCCGCCTGCAACTCCACCAGCCCGAGAATGTGCTTCACCTTGTTGTTTAGGTGCGTGACCATGCTGGCATTCAGGCCAGAGCGGTAACCGTAATTCTCGCCATACATCTCGCCCAGATCGTAAGAGTGCTCCATCTGCAGCAGGCCGCAGGCATCGTCCTTGCCGATACACTTCACCAGATGCAGCGGGCCGGTCGTGACCTTGGCCCCTTTCTCGCGCGGGAACACGCCGGTCAGCATCTGTTCGCCCAAGTCCAGCACGCGTTCCAGATGCACATTGCCACAAATTCTGCATTTTCCGATTTTCTTGTACATTGTATTGACTCCGCTTCGTTATAATCATCCGCGCACCTTGCACGCAGTTATTTTTTCTTCCAGCTTTCCTTCAAGTTGAACAGCACATAGCTGCTATCCGGCAACATCGTGCGTATGTATATCCAGACGGGGATATACAGCAGCGCCCGCGGCACCATCGCGATGAGTCGCGATAGCAATCTTCTTGCAGTGCTGCCAGGTTGTCCGTCGATAAAGAGCTGATACTCGCGCGTGGAATACATCCCCATTGCACGATTGAACAGCAATGTCGTGAGGTTGCGCCAAGGATCGCGTGAACAGATACCGGCCTTAGCCGAATCCGAAATACTCGGGAACGACCAAATCAGGCCCGGCCAATTGATCATCCATATCTGGAATGCCCGGCTGGTCCATTGTGCGTTGCCGAAGCGGATGGAGACTAGCGGATCTGCCGTCACCAGCATCGTGCCGCCGATCGGCTCGTCAAAGATCACACCGACGTGGATGAAGCCGGAACCGTAATATTTTTCCCTGTTCCTGCTCAGCCACAACTGCCGCTTGATGATCACCGCACCGACAAAAGTCAGGTGGCTACCGACCGTGCCGGCAAAACCATCCCACTCACCCGGCTCGAATATGCGATTCTGCAATATGGCCGGACGCTTGTGGACCAGCTGCTCGGTGAAGTCGCTGTTCATCACTTCAGCATTCGCAACAATCACGGCGTGGCCTTTCTCCGTCTCCAGCAATATCTTCCTCAATACACCCGGCTTCAGCAGGTCGTCATCCGTCATCAACCAGCAATACTCGCCCGCCGCCAACACGACGGAATGGTCGCAATCCCGATCGAATCCCTCATTGGAAGGCTTCTTCTCTGAGGAGTCTTTCTTCACATAGCGGATGTCTGGAAATCTCTTTTGATAGGAATTCACGACTTGCTCGGTGTCATCAGTCGAGCCACCATCAACGATCACGACCTCGATACCGGCCTCCCACTGCGAGACGATACTCTCCAGCGTTTCGCCTATATAGCTGCCGCGGTTGAGCGTGGGGATGCATATGGAAAGTCTGTATTTCATCGCGTCATTCTCTTCCGATATTCTTGAAACCCACCAGAAAACTAGGATGGTTGGTGTCTTCCTCAAAAGCGTAACCGAGACTCTTGTATAGGTTCAGCGCTTTCTCATTGTTTGCACGCACGCGCAATCTCACCTTGTCTGCGCCCCTGCGGGATGCCATCTGATGGAGGAGTTCCATGAACATCTTTCCCAGCCCCTGCCCCCTCGCCGAGGGATGAATCGCCAGACCGAGACTGGGTATCTGATAACCCTCGTCCCAGCCGCGCAACATCCCATAGCCGAGGACTTTGCCCTGCTCGACCAGCACGTAGTACAAATCCTTGCTGTCCTGTGTCGCGATGCGACGGATCGAATCCGCGTCCGTAGGATGCGGGGAAAAAAACACATCATCCCCGCCCTCCTTCAGATCCTGAAAGAATTGCTGCAGGCCCGCTTGCCATTCCGGCGCCAGCCGAACCACTTCCAGGGACGGATATGAGATATCCGCTGGCAAACTATTGCTTGCAGGACTTGAAACTGTTGCAGACATATTCGATCTCTTCGTCGGTCAACGTTGGGCTGGAAGGGAGGCTGATCACCTGCTGGCTCAGATGCTCACAAACCGGCAACTGCATCGTTCCGTATATGTGGGGCATGGTATTGGCGGAATAGAACCCCGGGCGGGTCTCGATGCCCATTTGTTTGAGCTGCTCGATCACCGCGTCCCTTCCCTGCGGGTATGCCGAGACATCAAGCGCGACTGCAATCGCCCAAACCACCGGGTCGACTTTTTCAGAATAATATTGCAGCGTCACGCCTTCCACGTTTTGCAGCAGTTTGGTGTAGGTCTTGTAGACCCGGTCGCGTTCCCTGGTAATAACCGCTATCTGCTCCAGTTGAGCACAGCCAATCGCCGCCTGCATGTTGGTGAGCCTGAAATTGTGTCCAGCAACCTCGTGCCAATAGCGCCGGGCGGCCATGCCGTGGCTTCTGAACAGCCGCATCCGGTCGCGCAGCTCGACACTGCTGGTCACGGCTGCGCCACCTTCT
This sequence comes from Gallionella sp., assembly GCA_030652475.1. Taxonomy (GTDB): domain Bacteria; phylum Pseudomonadota; class Gammaproteobacteria; order Burkholderiales; family Gallionellaceae; genus Gallionella. Next base: position 19,304 of record JAUSAO010000102.1, read on the forward strand.
CCCGTTGTAATCGTTTTGGTAGCGTGAAAACTATATATCCCTAGCGGGGCGATCGTCCCGGCCATCCGTCCCATGTACTTCGAGCCTATCGCCTCCGCCGCATCCTCAACCACCAGCAAGCCTTTGCTTTCGGCAAGCTCCATGATCGGCGCCATGTCGCAGACGTTGCCGTAGGTGTGGATTGGTATGATCGCTTTCGTTTTCGGCGTGATGCAGCGCTCGATATCCTGCGCCGTCATGCACCAGCTAGCCGCGTCGACTTCGGAGAATACCGGTTTCGCGCCAACGTGTAGCGCGATGTTTGCCGCCGCCATGAATCCGAACCCCGGCACTATGACCTCGTCCCCCGGTCGTATATCCATTGCCAGATAAGCCATATGCAATGCGGTTGTCCCGTTCGAAGCCGCTATCGCATAGGGGACATCGCAATAGCGGGCGAAATCCTCTTCGAGTCGCTCCACATACGCTCCACCCGATATCCAACTGGATTTCAGCGCATCGACGACGTAGCGCTCTTCGTTCCCCCAGTAATGCGGGCTGGCCCATGGAATATTCTTCTTTTGCATAGAAAGTGTCCTTTGTTATTTCAACGGGTTGCTTTTCTGGTCCGGCTTCACGAATTCCATCGCAATGACTCCCATCCCGGGCAAGTCAGCCAGCCGGTCCTTGAATTCGTATTGCATACCCATCATCAGAGGCTCGCGCCAATAGGGATAGTATGGATCCGATCTTTTCTGGGTAACGTTGCGGCTGTAGCTGTCGGCTTCCTTTTCTGCGTAAATCCGGACGCGGCGCGGCTGCCCTGTGATGCTGTAGACCCTTTGCTGGATCAGCGCCTCATCGTAGTAACGTTGCCAGAAGACAAAACCTCTCTCGTCCGTATCGATCAATTCGTAGTCGTTCAGGTTCGTGTACTCTTCCGATGCCTTTGCCGCGCACGGTATCGATATCAGCAGCACGCCACCCGGTTTCAGCAGGTTCCACATCTTCTGGATCGCACCCTTGTCGTCCGGAATGTGTTCGATCACCGACATGCTCGTGATCAGGTCGAAGGATCCCAGCTGCAGTGGCGCTTCTTCGATAAGACAGCTATGGAACCGGCATCTGTCCGCGACGCCGAACGACTTCGCCAGCGAAATCGTCGCGGGCAGGTCTTTCTTGTCCGGATTGATCAAGTCTGCCTCCAAGCACTTTTCTCGGTCGGTGATCATCAGCGGCAACATCCGCGGCGAGGAGACATCCAGATACGACTGTATCTTTATCCTTTTTACCGCATTCCACATGAAGTCGAACTCGAAATAGCGCACCGAGTCGAGCGGGGCGACAAGCAGGCCGTAGGCGCGTACATAATCGCGCTCACGCAACAGCAGTCGCATCCCCTTCAGGGCGCACAGCATCCGGAATGTCAGGCCGGGCGTGCGCACTGCATACGCCATGATCCAGTAGATAGGGAACAGCACGAGCCCCGCCAATGTGTGTGCGAGTCTGTTCATCCTCGGCACTTGCTTGTACGGTTCTGGGAATCTCAAATATTCTTTTGGCAAATCGATATATTCTTGCACAGCAAACTCTCTCCCTTTGTTGATGTCTTCCGAAGGCCCCCATCAATCGACGGCATTCCGCTTCTTCTACATCTTTATTACGAATCTCTTCTGTCTTGCATAGCTCCACACTACGTTGCGCAACTGCCCTGACATCAACAATATCAGCGTTGCCGTGAATATCGCGAGGCCACCTGCCCACACCACGCGTTCATAATGCGAGAAGCCGCCCGCCAAGATCGCGTGATGTCCGGCCACTCCGATCAGCAGCGTCGGCACCAGCGGCAGACACACATCCTGCAGAAACCATTTCGGTGCCAGTCCTTTCAGGATGTAGCGATGTGTCAGCCACGGCCCCAGCAGCACATACGCCACTTCCGCGATCATCCAGGCCATTGCACCGCCTAACGCGCCATATTCCTGCGCCAGATAGATGATCGTCGGCACCAAGAAACACATTAGCACCATGTTTATGGTCAGCGGAATCCAGGTCATCCCGTAAGCCAATTGCAGCGCGTACGGAAAGTACATCACACCATTCAGCGCAGAGCCGATTACCAGCAAGACGATGATTGGAGCCACACTTGCCGCTATGACCGGATCGCCCGTCCACACGTGCACCAAATCTTCGGCAAAAAGCGCCAACACCATCGCAATCGGGAATAGCACCGTTGCCAGCATGCGCGTGCCCAGCCGGTACAACTCAATCAATTTTTCGGTTTCACCCGTCACCACAAGCGCGGAGAAACGCGGGTACATCACGTTGAACAATGGGGAGATCAGCACGTACAAACCGCTCACCACCACCGTGGCAAGCATGTAATGTCCAAACTCTCCCAGCCCCAACATCTTGCTGAGTATCACCTTGTCCAGTTGAGTGAATACCAGCGCTGTCAGACCGATGCCGCTCATCCCGGCAGTAAATCGCCATACACTTTTCAACTGGCCCAGATTGAATCTGTTTTGTTCCGTTCTGCCGATTATTCGCCAAGCAGCCGTGCGCATGACGATCGCATAAACAAGACCAACACAGGCCTGCCAGATGAAAAATGCCTCTATCGTCGGCGACACGAAGGCCAGCACCGCGATCGCACCGACGCTGCCGATTGTCACCATAGTCATGTTGATGGCGCTCGAAACCGTCAGGCGTTGCGCCCCGATCAACGCCCCTTGGTACAAACCTATCGGCCAGCGGCATGCCACCACCAGTCCCATCAGCATCACGGCATGTGCAACAGTTTCCGGCGAGAGCTGTCTGGACTGCAGCCAATATTCTGAGATGAACGGCGCAAGTGCCAGGATCAGCGCCGCGATCGCCGCAGCTATACCCCAATAAACAACGGCCAAGGTGTGCAGCAACTTGCCGGCGTCTTTCAGGTCTCCCGCTGCCGAACAGCGTGCGACCTCGCGGTTGATGGTAGGTGCCATCCCCATGTCCAGCAACTGAAGCAGCGCCTGCGTCGTTACGAAGAAACCGATCAGGCCATAGGCTTCGATTCCGAGATATTTCAGGTAAAACGGTACCACCGCCAACCCGATCAGGGCTGACCAGATCGAGTTGGCTAAACCTGCAATCAGATTGCGACCTAGCGTCACGCGAGGTCACTCATGATAGGTGTTGGTGTAATAGCCGTGGCTTTTCACCAACTCATCGCGCTCGGCAGTTTTGAGATCCTCGCGGACCATTTCCTTGACCAGCTCATCAAATGTTGTTTTGGGTTCCCAACCAAGCTTTTCCTTGGCTTTGGATGCATCACCCAATAATGTTTCTACTTCTGTCGGACGGAAGTAACGGGGGTCGACTGATACGATACAATTACCATCTCCATCGTATCCTTTCTCACTCAAGCCGCTGCCCTCCCAGCGCACCTTTATGCCCAGCTCGTCTGCTGCTGCGTTCACGAAATCGCGCACGCTGTATTGCACGCCGGTGGCGATCACAAAGTCTTCGGGCTTCTCCTGTTGCAGCATCAGCCACTGCACTTCGACGTAATCGCGCGCATGGCCCCAGTCCCGTTTCGCATCCAGATTGCCGAGGTACATCTGCTTTTGCAGCCCCAGTTTGATGCGTGCCAGTGCGCGGGTGATCTTGCGTGTCACGAAGTTCTCGCCGCGAACCGGGGATTCGTGGTTGAACAGGATGCCGTTGCAAGCATACATTCCATAAGCCTCGCGGTAGTTCACGGTGATCCAGTAAGCGTAGAGTTTGGCAACCGCATAGGGCGAACGCGGATAGAAAGGCGTGGTCTCTTTTTGTGGCGTTTCTTGCACCAGGCCATATAGCTCTGATGTGGAGGCCTGATAGAAGCGGGTCTTCTTCTGAAGACCCAGGATTCGCATCGCTTCTAGTACCCGCAAGGTGCCCAGTGCATCAGAGTTGGCTGTATATTCCGGCTCTTCGAACGAAACTGCGACGTGGCTTTGCGCCGCGAGGTTGTATATCTCGTCCGGCTGTACCTGCTGGATGATCCTGATCAGGCTGCTCGAATCAGTCAGATCGCCATGATGAAGAAAGAAGCGCACGCCATCCTCGTGCGGATCGCGATACAGATGATCGACACGGGCGGTGTTGAAGGACGAGGCGCGGCGTTTAATACCATGCACGATGTAGCCCTTGTTGAGCAAAAACTCGGCAAGATAGGCTCCATCCTGTCCGGTAACTCCGGTGATCAGTGCTACTTTTTTGGTTTGGCTCATTTCAAAGATCCCTTTAAGTTTGGCTATCTGCCGTAGTTGTCTTCAAAGCGTTGTATGTCGTCTTCGCCCAGGTAGCTACCCACTTGTATCTCGACGATGTGCAGCGGTTCCGGGCCCAGATTCTCCAGCCTGTGTCTAGCACCGATGGGTATGTAGGTACTCTGGTTCTTGTGCACAGTGATGACTTCATCACCGTTGGTGACGGTGGCCGTACCGGTCACCACCACCCAATGCTCGGAACGCTTGGCGTGACTTTGCAGACTCAGGCGCGCGCCCGGTGCGACCTCGATACGCTTGATTTTGAAACCTTCCGGATCTTCTTCGAGGACGGCATAGTTACCCCAGGGGCGATTCACTTTCGTATGATAGATATGCTCGGTCGCACCCTTGTCGTGCAGGGCATCCACCACTTCGCGCACACGCTGGGTCTGGTCGTTCTTCAAGATCAGCACCGCATCGGCGGTTTCAATCACGCACAGGTCTTCCAGACCTATGGCTGCCACAAGGCGTTTCTCCGAACGGATCAGACTATTTTTGCAATCCACGGCGATGACGTTACCCTGCAGCGCATTGCCGTTCGCGTCTTGCGGCGATATCTCGTGCACTGCCTGCCAACTGCCGACATCGTTCCAGCCGATATCACAAGGGATGAGCGAAACCCGATCTGATTTTTCCAGCACCCCGTAATCGATCGAGATCGAAGGCATGCTGGCGAAATGCTTTTCTACGGCCTGCTGAAAGGTTACGCCCGCACGGATTTCGGCAAGAATGGCCTGCACAATCTGATGAACGGCCGGCAGGTGTCGCCGTATCTCATCGAGGATCACCGAGGCACGCCAGACAAACATGCCGGAGTTCCAGTAGTAGCCACCCTCTTTGAGGAACGTTTCAGCAGTCGCCAGGTCGGGTTTTTCGGTGAAGCGTTCCACTTTATAGACACAGGACTGAGGACTGCTCTCCACCTCAGTCCTCAGTCCTTTGATCTTAATATAGCCAAAGCCAGTGTCGGGTCGGGTCGGCTGGATACCAAAGGTCACCAGCTTGCCGTTTTGTGCGGCTTGGATGGCAATATCCAGATGGGTGCGGAAACGCTCTTCGTCCTTGATGATATGGTCGGCCGGCAACACCACCATCACCGGATCGTCGCCCTCCACCATCAGGTAGGCTGCCGCCAATGCAATGGCGGGTGCGGTATTGCGTCCGACGGGTTCATACAGTGAGCGATACGGTAGCAGTGCATGGTAGGCCTCGCCTTTTGCATGCGCCTCCTGCGTAACGATCAATACGTCCTTTGCATCAATTGTCGGTACCAGACGGTTGATCGTGGTTTGCAGCAAGGTCGCCTTGCCATCAAGCGCCAGGAATTGCTTGGGTAGATGTTGACGCGACAAGGGCCACAATCTGCTGCCGCTACCGCCGGCAAGAATGACAGCATGTACTTTACTCATGCGCATTCCCCAGCAGCCCATTTTCTTCCGCTTCGCGCTTCAGTTCTGCGATCTCCGCGCGCAAACGCTCGTATTCCTGCATTTTAATTTGCAGAAACTCCACGGTCATGCGCGCTTTTTGTTCTACTCCGTGCGGGGTGAGCAAGTAGGCATAGGCCAGTTTGTTGCTGCTGCTGCGAAAATTACCGACTTTCAGGAAGCCTTTGCCGACCAGAGCATTCAGGCAAAAATTGACTTTACCAAGGCTGATGCCCAGATGCTTCGCCAAATCTCTCTGGGAAAGGCTGGGGTTATCTTCCAGGGTTTTAAGCAGGCCGTAACTGGTGGTGTTATCGTTCATGGAGTGCGTTCATTAAGTGAACAGTTCGCATTACAACAGGCACGGTCTATGCTGTCAAGCTGCGCGGGGCGAGCGGCACACCCGCGATTAACAGTTGCGTACTGATAAGTGCTTCCGTCATATTTTTCTCAATATTTGCCACTGGTCGTGCAAACCGGGGAACGTGCGGTGATATCCATTGAGCGCCATTGTCTCAACGTTCAGAAATTCGAAGTCGGTGATGAGTACGTTGAAAAACTCCTCGGTTGCCGTGCAGCCGCCATTCTTTTCGCCCTCATAAATCAAAATCTGCCCCGATCTCATGGCATGAGCAATGTGTTCCGCAAAAGGCGTATTCAGGTTCGGCCAGACCAGCAGCACAACGTCGAAACAGCCCGGGAGCAGTGCAACTGCGTTGCCGTGGTGATCGAGGCGAAACACGGATCGCATTGGATAACCGCGTGTATTGTCGCGAGATTGCCGATAATCCGTCCAGTCGGCGGCAGTGATTTCAATCCCATGCTGCGCAAGCTGGTCGGCAAGCCAGCCGGAACCGCTGCCGGCTTCGAGCACCTTTTTACCTTTGCACAGTGCAGCCAGAGAAAAAATACATTCTGCCGTAAACAAGCAGAAGCCAAACTCCTGTTTGTAGCGACGACGCTGAAAGCAGATCGCTTCATATTGTTCTGGCTGATCCAAAAGTTCGTCAGAACAATATGAAGCGGCTGGCAAGCCGGGAAGCACCGCCTGATCAGCAGTCTCATGCTTGGTTTGAATTACGGGGCGGGTCACTTGTGTATCACATGCATACAATTGTTAAGCCGACGATGGTTGGCGGCGCCCAGATTTTCCTTGTCGTGTCAATGAATTGCCACCCAGTTTTCAACGCTCAATCCGGGATAGTCGCAAAAATCAGCTTCATTATTAGTGACGAGCGCTACATCAAGTGCAACAGCGTGAGCTGCAATCAGTTTATCCAGCGCGTCCTGCTTTCTATCACGAGTGGCCTGCCGAATTGGGCCATACGCCCTTGCTGCGCAAGCAGCAAAAGGAGCAACGGCTATGTCTTCCAGCAATATATCAAGTGCGGCTCGATTCTGTGACTCTTTATCGCCGGAACATGTCACACCGTATTCAAGCTCAGCCAACGTAATAGCAGAGATCACCACCTCGCCAACGTAACATTGAGCAAACCTAACAGCCACCTCCGGCGGATGATTTTTCATCAGGTAAATACAAATATTTGTGTCGAGCATATACCGGGCTCTCATAAAATATCTCGCTGAGATTCCTGATTTTCACCGCGACCTTCAGTCATAAAGTCGGCTGAGAATTGTGCAAATTTAGACATAACCTGATCCAGACTGCGCCGAGCCGGGCGTATCCGAATTTCATCTCCAATACGCTCAATCTCAACATCCAAGTCAGCACGTTCGTATGCAAATTCCGCTGGAATACGCACGGCCTGGGAATTGCCATTCTTGAAAATTTTAGTAATCGCCATAACGCCACCTCTTATGTGTGTACGCGTACATCCTAGTCTTTTTATTTCTTAATGTAAACGGCGAGAGTCGTTTAATACATTAAAAAAACGGTTGGTTGAAGGTAAAATTAAGTTACCCCCGGCAAAGCCGGGGGTTTATTTTTGTTAGCCCCTCAAAGGGGCCGATAAAACCGTGGGGCCCAAGGCGGCTGATTTTCTCCTCCCCTTTCAAGGGGGAGGTTGGGTGGGGGATGGGGTAAACACCAAAATTCGCGTCTACACTCAAACCCATCCCCACCCTAGCCCTCCCCTTGAAAGGGAGGGAACAAAACAAGTGCAACCAAAGTCGTGACGACCGTATCACACGGTCAAACCTTACTTAGTCCCCCGGCAAAGCCGG
>JAUSAO010000103.1 GCA_030652475.1 Gallionella sp.
CCTTAAAAACTCAGTTGTCCACGAAAGTCACGAAAAACACGAAAAAATTCAATGTGATATTGGCTGCTTAGGCTTCACCTATTCGGTGAGTGATTAAAACCAAACAAGGTTTTGATTTATTTCGTGTTTTTCGTGTTTTTCGTGGATGAAAAGCTTTTTCTAGGTTTATGTGGAATTTTCAGGCGAAGGTGTCAATCATGCCCTTATGTTGACGTGCCGTCATCAGCGGCAAGCTTGCCAGTGCGGACTCTTTCGGAGCAGTGTCCTCTGTCGTTGTACGGCTATGGGCGCGTTGATTCATGAAATGAGCGCTGCTGTTATCACGCGGCGTCTGATCGCTGACTGTGGCCTGTCCCAGCGTGATACCGTTTTCGGCCAGGCTTTCGCGAAGTTTAGGCATGGCGTTTTCAATGGCATCACGAACCGCACTGTGGGGTGAGGTGAACAGGGCTGTGGCCTGATTATCCGAAATCTTCAGGACAATATTGATAGGACCCAAATCAGGCGGGTTCAGATGTAGTTCAGCGACCTGGTTTTTTTGCGTGCTGATCCAGCTGACTTTCTGCGAGAATTCGGCTGGCCAGGCACTATGGCCTAACGGTGTAGTGAGGGTGGCGCTGTTAGAACCCGGTGTTGCATTGGGTTGCAGACCGGGTGACGTTCCGGCTTGGGTCAGTGCCTGTGAAGCTTGCATTGCGCTGGGTAGAGAGTTGCTCAATTCTGTTGCTTTGAGTGGTTCGCCGCGCAGACCCGGTTGTGTGGAAATGTCCGTATTCGCCCCGGAAGACGTGATTAAGGCGTCAGATTTGTCGCGTGCCGGGGCAGTGCGGGTGCGGTCCGGTGTGTCGATAGCGCTTGTTGTTGCTTTGTCATTGAGTTCGGTTGCTGATGTCCTGTTATTGAACCCTGCAGCAATTGTATTGCTGTTGAGTGCGCTGACCGCTGTTGTCACGCCATTGAGTTCAGGGGGTGCTGTTGGCTTGCTGGCTGATTCGGCGGCTATGGTCTTGTCGTGGAGTTCGCTGACCACTGTTGCCTTGCCGTCGAGTTCAGAGCCGACTGTTTTCTTTTCGTCCGAATCAGCGGGCGCTGCTATTTTTGCGCTGAGTTCATTAGCGGCGGCCTTGCTGTCAGGTACGTGGGCCGCTTTTAACTCATGGTTGGCCAACAACAGAGCGGTCAGTGGGTTGGAAGCCTGATCAGGAAGCGTGGCCAGCGCTACATTCTGTTCTTTTTCATCAGCGGCAGTGTCTGTTGTAGTTTTGGAGTCCGCGGGGAGATTGTCAGCTGCCGGATTGGCTTCCATTTGTCGTGACAATACTGAATCAAACGATTCGCCCTGCTTGTCGCCCGTCTTTACCGTGATGTTCGATTCGTTGCTGTGAGCAAGCGAGCCTTGAGCGGATAATTTTGGAAGACTGCTGGTGTAGGTGTTATTTAGCATGGTATGGCTCCGATATAGGGGAGTTTTTTCAATGTACGTATCCGCAGATGGGCTTACTGTTTTTCTGTATTGAGCATCTTGTAAGCGGCAGACCGGCTGGTGTGTTCATCCATTGCGCGTTGTTCCAGTTTTGCCTCGACCTTGTTTTGCGTTTCGATGTGGCGTTGTTGCAAGGTGTCGAACGATTTGAGCTTGCGTTGTGTATCGCTGAATTCGCCCCGCCCCATTTGCGTTGATAATTTACTTTGTTCAACTGCTTTGATTTGTTGCGCGATGGCGAGATCGAGCTTGTTGATGAATTCCTGAAAATTGCGCAGCAGGGCGGGATCCATCGCGTTTTGGCTGGATTCTTGCAAGCGCGCCTGATAGTCCTTGCGGTATTGCTGCAATATATCGAGCTGGGCTTGTGTGTTGTGTTGCTGTTTGTTGAGTTGCCCGAGTCGGCGCGTGGCCGATTCATTCTTGATCTGCGCCAGATTCAACAAGGGTTGCAAATGGAATGGTTTAGTCATGGTCGTTAGTGTATGGGCTCAAACAGGGCCGCCAGCTGTGCAATGCTGTTTTGGTAAGTTTCGCGTTGATGCATTCCTTGCTTCAAAAATTTTTCCATTCGGGGATAGAGCTTGATCGCTTCATCCAGAAACGGGTCACTGCCGCTGATATAGGCACCGACGCTAATTAAATCACGGTTGCGCTGATAATGCGCATACATATGTTTGAATCTTTGCACCAGTGCGGCATGTTCGGGTGTTGCCAGGCGCGACATCACGCGACTGATCGAGGCTTCAATATCAATGGCGGGGTAATGCCCTTGTTCTACCAGACGTCGCGACAGCACGATATGTCCATCGAGAATGGCGCGTGCACTGTCAGCGATAGGATCCTGCTGATCGTCGCCTTCAGTCAGTACGGTGTAAAAAGCAGTGATCGAACCGCTTCCCTCCAGACCGTTTCCGGCGCGTTCAACCAGTTGTGGCAGTTTTGCAAAGACGGATGGCGGATAGCCCTTGGTTGCGGGGGGTTCGCCCACAGCCAGGGCAATTTCTCGTTGTGCCATCGCGTAGCGGGTCAATGAGTCCATGATGAGCAGTACATTCTTGCCCTGATCGCGGAAATATTCGGCAATGGTGGTGGCGTAAGCCGTGCCCTGTAAGCGCATCAAAGGTGAGGTGTCGGCGGGGGTGGCAACCACCACCGAACGTGCCATTCCTTCTTTGCCGAGAATATCATTGATGAATTCCTTTACCTCGCGACCGCGTTCGCCGATGAGTCCGACCACGGTGACGTCCGCGCTGGTATAGCGCGCCATCATGCCGAGCAGTACGCTCTTGCCCACACCACTGCCGGCGAACAGTCCCATGCGCTGGCCTCGCCCTACGGAGAGCAGGCTGTTGATAGCGCGTACGCCTACATCCAGCGGCGTATCAATCGAGGCGCGTTCCAGCGGGTTGAACGGGCGGCTTTGCAGCGGTGCAGAGGCGGTTTCCAGCAAGGGGCCGAGTTGATCGAGCGGCCTGCCCGCACCATCCAGCACGCGGCCGAGCAACATGTCGCCTACCGGTAGATGTTTGGCATGATCAGACAGGCGGCGGCGCAACGGTTTGCGTTTTCCCGATAACGTCAGGGTATGCACGGGTTCGATCGGCATGACGCGCGCGCCGGGAATCAAGCCGTGGACATCATTTTCCGGCATCAAGAACAATTTTTCACCGGAAAATCCGACGACTTCGGCGTCAACTGTGGTGTTTGTCAGGCGAATCGCACAGGTGCTACCCACCGGCATTTGCAAGCCAACGGCCTCCATAATCAGGCCGGTTACCTTGGTCAGGTGACCGCTGGGCGGCATGGTGTTGCAGTCAGCCACGTATTCACGTCCTTCCGCGAGGAATTCCTGCCAGCGCAGACTGTGGGGGTTGGGGGAGGCAGGAATCTGAATGCAGGGTGAAGGATCGGGGATGACGGATTCCGGAGCGAGCGTCTCTAGTGTCAGGTCGTCAGCCATGATTTATCCTGTCCGATTGATTCTACGGCATGTTTCCAGCGAGACTGATTGCTTGCGTCCACATTGCTGTGGGCTGTTTCTACACGACAGCCGCCGATTTCGATTTGCGGATCGCTAAAAATTTTCCAGCCAGCCTGCGTCAGATGCTCTCCCATCTGTTCGCGTACGCGTTCCGCATCTTCCGGGTGCAGGATCAGATGTGCATTATGGTTAAAGTGCGGCAAACCGCTGATGGCGGCAGTGACCACTTTCAGGATAATTTCAGGCTTGATCTGCAATACTTCAAGGACCATTTTGTGCGCAATTTCCAGCGATAAATCCAGCAATGACTGCGCCAGTTGCTCATCAATTTGGGTAAGCGCAATTTGCAGATTTTGCATCAGGGTTTGCAGTCGGATCGTCTCACTTTGTGCCTGTTGGATGCCGCTCGCATATCCTGATTGTTGCCCATTGGCGTAGCCTTCGTCGTAAGCCTGCTGTTTGATCTTTTTTAATTCGACCGCCTCCATTTCCGCAGCCGTAATCAGGGTGGCGGGGGATTGGGCGGCGGGTTTTGTTTTGAATTCCGGTACGGGATCAAATGATGCCAATTCCCAGCGCTGGAAGGCGGTAAGTTGTTCCTTGGGGATGGCCGGACTTTGCACCGACGCGCCGGAAGTATGATCAGACATACGCATCCTCATCTCCCTTGCCGCCTAGGGCAATCTGGCCTTCATCGGATAAGCGCTTGACGACCTTGAGAATTTCTTTCTGGTTGGCTTCGACATCGCTGAGTTTGACGGGGCCCTTCGATTCGAGATCTTCGCGCATCATTTCGGCAGCGCGTGATGACATGTTCTTGAAAATCTTTTCGCGCAGCTCTTCGCTGGCACCCTTGAGCGCGATGATCAGCGCTTCTGATTGCACTTCACGCAGTATCAACTGGATACCCCTGTCATCAACATCCAGAACATTTTCGAAGACAAACATCTTGTCTTCTATTTTTTGTGCCAGATCAGGGTCAAAACTGCGCACCTTGTCCATCATTTCGGCTTCCAGCGTGCCGCCCATGAAGTTCAGGATTTCTGCGGCGGTGGTTACGCCGCCTTTCAGGTTCTTCTTGCCCTTGGAACCCCCGCTCATCAGTTTGCTCAGCACATCGTTGAGTTCCCGCAGGGCGACGGGTTGTACGCCATCCAGGGTGGAAATACGCAGCAGCACATCGTTGCGGGTACGCTCTGTGAGCATCTTCATGATGCCTGCCGCCTGATCCGGCTCCAGATGCACGAGTATGGTGGCAATGATTTGTGGATGCTCGTTGCCTATCATTTCGGCTACCGCTCCCGGATCCATCCATTTCAGGCTCTCGATGCCGCTGGTGTCGCTGCTGTGCATGATGCGGTCCAGCAAACCGGCAGCCTTGTCGTCGCCCAGTGCCTTGGTGAGCATGCTGCGAATGTAATCGTTGGAATCCATTCCGATCGTGGTTTTCTCGGCGGCGGCGACCAGAAAGTCGTGGAACACCTGTGAGATTTGATCGCGCGTCAGATTATTCAGCGCAACCATCGCGGTGCTGATCTTCTGCACTTCCTTGGGGCCCAGGTATTTAAGTACCTCTGCGGCTTCATTCTCGCCCAGTGTCATCAGGAAGATTGCGCTATTTTGAACACCATCAGTCATTGCCGTTCACCCAGTCCTTGATTACGCTTGCGACAATTTTTGGATCTTGTTGGGCGATTTGCCGCGCGATATTGAGATTCTGTTCATAGGGGGCAACGGGCGGTGTGTATTGCCCTGTTACGCTATCAACCCCTGCCTCGGCAGTCGATAACGCCTCTTGCTCGACTATGCCCGCTTCTGTGCCGGCTGTTTCGCTGCCAGTCTCATGGTCATTCACCTCGAAACGCTCCAACGGACGGAAGGCCGGTTTGATTATTTTGAACACCACGATCAGCATGACTGCGGCGATGATTAAATATTTGGCGAGTTGTTTTGCCAGTTCTATCATTTCCGGCTGTTGCCAGAGCGGTATTTCTTCAACCACTTCTTTCTCGTCGTTAAAAGCCGCGTTCTGTATGTTCAAACTGTCACCCCGATTCGGGTCGAAGCCGACTGCATCCTTGACCAGATTGTCAATTTGAACTTTTTCCGCATCGCTCAGCGGCACCAGGCTGACTTTTCCTTTCGGGTCGGTTACTTTGCGGTTGTTGATGACCACGGCCACAGACAGTCGTTTGATCATGCCAACAGGCAATATGGTATGGCTGATGGTGCGATCCACTTCGTAATTGACGGTGTTTTCCTTATGCAGATTGTCCAGTTGTGCGCTGTTCTCCGCATTGCTTGCACCGGGTGTCGCGATGATAGGCGCGGTGGCCGGAACGGGGGGTTGGTTGCTCAAGGCGCCGGGTACGCCGCTTGCGCTCAGCCCGGAACCGTTCAAGGTTTCCATGCTTTGCTGGCTGCGGATGCTGCTCTCAGACGGGTTCTGGTTGGGCTTGTAGATTTCCGCCGTTTGCTCGGTACGCGCAAAATCAATGCTTGCCGTTACCTGCGCACGCACATTGCTCGCGCCGAGCAGCGGCGTGAGTATGGACTCGATGCGCCTGATGTAATTTTGCTCGATTTGCTGCACATATTTGACCTGTTTGGTATCCAGACCCATGCCGTGGTCATCCTGGAGCGCGCTCAGCAAAGTGCCGGCCTGATCGACCACGGTGACATTCTTGGCCGACATTTCCGGGACGCTGCTGGAAATCAGGTGCACGATCGCGCTGACCTGTGCGGAGTCGAGCAGCCTGCCGCCGTGCAGGGTAAGCACTACCGACGCGCTGGGTTTTTGTTGTTCCTTGACGAAAACACTGGGTTTGGGGATGGCCAGGTGGACACGCGCGGAAGCAACTGTGGCTATGCTTTGCACCGAACGCGCCAACTCGCCTTCCAGTGCGCGTTGGTAGTTGATTTGTTCGGCAAACTGCGTAATGCCGAATTTCTGGTTTTCCATCAGTTCGAAGCCCACTGTCCCACCTTTAGGCAGACCCTGCGAGGCCAGTTTCAGACGTGCTTCATGAACATGATTGGAGGGTATCATCAGCGCGCCGCCCCCCTCGGAAAACTTGTAGGGGATATTCAACTGCTGCAGCGACTCGATGATGGCGCCGCCATCGCGATCAGACAGATTGCTGTACAACACGCGATAGTCGGGAGCCTGTCCCCACATCCAAGCACCCGCTATCAGGGCAATCAATGCGGCAATGCCGGCCCCCAGCCCCATTTTCTGCTGGAGGCTGAGTTGCTCGAAGCGATTGCTTGCGCTTTCTGCTGATGTTGCGATATTCGCTTGTTCGTTCATGATGGTTACGGGCTATACCGGAAAGCCACTGGGCAGTGAACTCATTATCTGCATCCTATGGGTTTGTTAAGGGAAGAATAAAGGGAAAATTACCTGCCTGTTCTTTTGATATTGAGTGTGCCGCTTTGCGTATTGTGTGTCTACTGGAGGAGCAGTCGTTAGTCGTTAGTAGCTAGTAGCCAGTCAAAAACCCGCGTAGCGGACAACACCAACTAACGACTAACGACTAGCAACTAGCTAATAAGGAGATCAATATGAGTAATATTTCAGCTGTTGATGGTTTGTTGGCACAAATGCGTGTGGCGGCAGCGGCAGCCGGTTTGCGTGAGCCCAGCCAGGCGGCGCAAGTTGGCAAAGTGGATTTTTCCAGTGTGCTCAAGACCACACTGGATGGTGTAGCGCAATCTCAGCAAAAGTCCGAAGCGTTGCAACAGTCTTTCGTGATGGGAGACGATAAAGTCAGCTTGAGCGACACCATGATTGCCATGCAAAAAGCCAGTATCAATTTTCAGGCTACCGTCCAGGTACGCAACAAGTTTGTGCAGGCGTACAACGATGTCATGAACATGCAGGTATAACACCGGGTTGAATGGCTGTTTCTCAGCAGTCTGCTAGTCCTTTGCCTTGGTGCGCTGCATGGATGTGACATAGCGTTGCAGCAGGATGGTGGAGGCGCCGTCAAGATCCTTGAATTCACATCCCGCACGGCGCACTGTTTCACCCGATGGGACGGACAATAAAACCATGTTTTTAACTTCTATCGTGCCGACAAATTCGCCTACCTCGGGCAGGTCTATCTTGCAATTTTCATAGCTATGACCGGGAATCAGATCGGCATCCTGTCCGGCGCAGGTCAGACCCACGCCACCGCCGCTGATATCCATGATCGTGACTTCGCGAGTGCGATGCTCTGCAGGTACGATCTCGGGAATAATACACAGCAAGGGGTCAGTGACGGGAGTGGTCAGGCGGTAGTACTCGCGACGTTGCAGCCGGTGAATGCTGTCGGGCAGTGCCAGAAAAAGTGCAGCTTGGCCCTGATAGTTTGTCGCACGGGCATGGTTGGAAACGAACTGCACCTTAACCTGAAAGTGCGAACTGACAAAAATCAGTTTTTGGCTGTCCACGATGCGCTTGTTCTCCAGTTGGCTCTGGCTGGGTTCCAGCCACAGTCCGGATGCACCCACGCCCAGCAGGGTCGTCAGAACGAAGTCGTCATCCGAATAATACAAGGCGATGCGTGAACCGCTTTTGGCGATATTGTGCAGAACAAATTCGATTTCCTTGGCCGAAGTGATGCAATACTTATCGTCCTTCTTGGCGGACAGGATTTCGATTCTTAGCGGGATGTCTCTTTCCATGTTGTTGCGACCACTTTAGTATAATTGTTGTGCATGATAACAAAATTAAAGCTTTGCTATCGGGGGAAAAGCGGGGGATTCGTCGTGTTCCAGACGATATAGCCAGGCCAACAGCTCGGCTACGGCCAGATAAAGCTGCGGCGGGATTTGCTGATCCAGTTCCACTTGCATCAACAGGCCCACCAAATCTTCGGATTCGTGTACATAAACGCCGCTTTTCCTGGCACGCTCGATGATGGCCTGAGCGATCAGCCCCCGGCCCTTGGCGACGACTTTGGGTGCGCCCTGGCTTTGACCATAGGCCAGGGCGATGGCCACTTGTTGAGCGCTTGCGCCGGGTGTTTTCATGTTTTCTCTATGACCGAGCTGCTCAATGGGATGCCCGCTTCAGCCAGCGTCATGCCCAGACTGGGCAAGTGGCGATTGAGCAGCGCGACAGCGTCGGCATCCGCCGCCTGCAGGGTGAGCGTGATTTCGCCCTGGCTAAACACCAGGCGGGCATGGACATCGCCCAATTTGGGCAGTGCAAGCTCCATTTCCGTGCTCCACTGACGCTCGTCAGGCCGCGAGGCGTCCTGCTCGGGTTGTCCCTGAATCTCCCACTGCATCTGTTGACCGGGCCAGACTGATCCTGCCCAGGTGAGTTGATGTGTTTCCAGCGTGTGCAGCTGCTGCTGTACTAGAGACACTAATTCCCGGGCAATCGGCAATCCGGCATCGGCTTTGCCCGGTTGTGCCAGTTGTGCGCCCAGTTTGTCCAGAGATTGCGTGTCGCGATCCAGTTGGTTTTGTGGTTCGATCAGCAGTTGCGCGGTACTGCGCTCGCCGCGTACCCATTGTGCCTGGTGCGATTCGTAAAACAGGCCGCTGTTGGACAAGGCGGAGCGCAGTGCAATGGCAAGTTGTTTGCTGTCGATGGGCAGGCCGCTCGCTTGCCATATCGCCCTGCCTGAAGTTGACTGGATGAGCGTTCTTTCCAGCGGCAGCTCGGCGAGATTGGAAAGCAGACGCGAAGTCGCGCTGATTTGCTCCTGGGTGGCAATGGGATTGGTGGAAGCAAAGATGCTGAAGGTCAACTTTGGGCTGGTAGAGAGAACCTGTATTTCAAGCACTTTCCCGCTTTGGATCTGGCCGGGCAAACGCATTTGCAGGGATTGTCCGGCGACCTGTACTTTATACAGGCCGGGACTGACCTGCTCTTGTATGGTCGCCTGCAGGCGCTGCCCGGGTTCGAGTTTGTTGACGGGGTGGGTGGTGGCTTCAGCCACAATAACCGGCTTGCCTGATCGGTGCAGCGTTTGCAGATTATTGATCAGGTTAGAGGGTTGCATAAACCGGCCTTAAAATTAAGCTCTGTCGCTATTAACTGTTGAAACTCAGTTAAAGGGTCAATAATCAAAATCATACTCACGCTTTTTCATGCAATGGGGCAGTGATTAACAGCCAACTACGACATAGCCTAAAAATTAAGTTACCCCCGGCAAAGCCGGGGGTTTATTTTTGTTAGCCCCTCAAAGGGGCCGATAAAACCGTGGGCCGCCCAAGGCGGCTGATTTTCTCCTCCCCTTTCAAGGGGGAGGTTGGGTGGGGGATGGGGTAACACCAAAATTCGCGTCTACACTCAAACCCATCCCCACCCTAGCCCTCCCCTTGAAAGGGAGGGAACAAAACAAGTGCAACCAAAGTCGTGACGACCGTATCACACGGTCAAACCTTACTTAGTCCCCCGGCAAAGCCGG
>JAUSAO010000107.1 GCA_030652475.1 Gallionella sp.
ACGGCTGCCGGCACTGCGATTGCCGCTGTCATACCCGCGGCCAATATCGCAATTGCCGACGCAGGCACGGCCAGCACTCAGGCAGCCAGTGCGCAAACAGCTCTGACGACAGCCAGCACGGCAATAACTGATGCCGCGACGGCTGCAAATAGCGCAGCAACCGGTGCGACTGCGGCACAAACACAGGCTGCGACAGCACAAACGGCAAGTACAAATGCTAATACTGCATTGACCACATCCAACACCAATCTGGCGGCGATCAACACACATGCCGCGACAGTTGCAACGAATGCTCCCGTTGCCGCTTACAATAATCCGGCAGTTGTCGGCAATTTTATTGCGGCAGCGATGTTCCCGGTGGCAACGGCTGGTGGTTTCAATGAAGCCTTTGCCCCCACTAACCCGCTGCAACTCAACACCACGTACGTGCTGGATGGCAGCGGAAATCTGGTCGAAGCACGCAACCTGCCGTTTCAGGTACAGGCCAACCAGAATGGCAATGTGCTGTTCCCATCCATCACAGCGGCCAGCGGTGCGGATATTAAATGGAGCGGCGGCACGGCGGCAGACACCTTCAAGTTAGCCGACAACAGCCTCTACGCCGGGCGCTGGATGGGCGCTACGGTGACCGTGACGGATAACGCTGCACCAACCAATGTATATACCTATACACCTGCCGCCAGCCTGTGGGCAGTGATCCTGCCACCGCCAGCCGGTTATGTACCCTCGCTGGTGGGCACGACCACCTATAATTTGGCGGGCCATACCACGCCGGTTGATGCCTACGGCAACCTGGGTATATTGAATAACGCGAGCCTGACGGCGAATTTCACAAGTCAGCTGGTAAACGCAGCAGTGAACCTGACTATGAATACCGGATCGATGGCAGGCACTTTTAACGTGTCAGCCAGCAACATGCCGATAGACGCCAGCGGCGGCTTCGGCGTCCCCAATGCCGGTGCGTTGATAACAAATTGCACCATTGGCCCCTGTGCCGCAGGAGGGGCGGGCTACAGCGCCGATCTTGGCGGCAGCTTTGCCGGCACGGGTGCGGCCAGCACCGGTCTGTCCTATAACATCTGGCCAACGACAGCGCTGTCAACTGACGCGGCGATCAACTCTATCCTGGGATTGGTGGCATTCACCGGCACGACACCTGCGGCAGGTTCCCACCCGCCCACAGGCAGCAATTATGGTATCGATTTCATGAACCCGGTTACCATATCCGGCGGTTATAACACCGGACTTCGCAACAATGCGCTGCCTATGGCCAATACCAGCATGTTGCTGGATAGCACCGGAAATCTGGTTAAACTGTTCGGCACGACCTATCAGGAGCCGGGCAGCTCGCCCTACGCATCACCTCAACTCCCGCCGACAGTTGCACTCGCGAACGCGAATATCGTCTGGAGCGGCGGAACCGCTGCCGACTATCACCAGTCGGCCAGCGGAGCTGTCACTTTCGGTCGCTGGCAGGGCGGCATTGTTACCGTAACCGACTTGTCCACCACCACGCCCGCATCGTTCACAACCAGCCTGACTGGCAGAACCTATGGCTCGACCAGCAGCCTGTGGGCATACGCTACGGGGCCAGCAAACAGCTTTATCCAGTCATTGACAGGCACAACAACGTATACCAAAACTGCCCAAACCACCCCGTTCGATTCGCAAGGCGGTATGGGTGTGCTGAACAGCGCAAGCCTGACCGCAAATTTCACCAATCAGCTGGTGAGCGCGGTATTAAACCTGACGATGAATACGGGTCTGTTGGCAGGCGATACCTTCAACGTAGCTGGCAATATGCCAATCAACTCAGTTACCAGCTCGAACACGTTTAAATCGGTTTCTCCGCCCACCGTAGCGTGCACCGGCCCGTGCGTTCTGACTACCGGCGAGTCATTCCTGGCGGAGATGAGTGGCGCCTTTGTCGGCGCGACTGCGGTGGACGCTGTCCTGGGTTATGCCATCTGGCTTGAAACGCCTACTTCACCTGCAGACATCGTTTACGGGTATGTGGCGTTCAATACCGGCGTCGCACCAACCGTCAATCCAACCGGGCCGCTTGCGGCTTATGTCGCGACCAAAACGGCTGTGGCTTATAACGGGTCCTACGGCGGAAGTTTCAACTTTATCGCTGCACCGGGAGAGATCACACCGCTGGGTAATCCGACCACGTTCACCCAAAATTTTAGCGGCGGCTTCAGGACGGATATCCTGAACGGTGCGACCACAACCACACAGCCGACCACGACCGCGAATGGCATTACCTTCGGTGTGTGGGAAACTATCACGAGCGTCAACTCATCCGATCAAATGCCGATCATGCCGAACCAGGATGCTTCGATGAGGACGCTCCCTTCCTACATGTATGGCGCAGAAGGCTATCTCGATTCGCCTGTAGCTTACTTTAATGGCACTACCGGAAATACCGGGCCGCTGGCCGGGGTGTTTAGTTATAACCAGGTCGCTGCTACATCCTACGATTCAGCCAGCTGGGCTGCCGGCACGGTGAACGCCACGATGAGTGCAAACTTCACCACTCAGACGGTGAGCATGAATCTTGCCGGTAGGATGGGTGCAGACGACTGGACGCTCGCCAGCACGAATAAACCAATCACATTCATGAACTCCACCACCGGCACGGGCGCACGCTTCAGTGATACCGCGCCGGCGATTACGGTAAATACAGTTGCTTGTGCGACTAACTGCGGCGGCTACATCGATGGCGCATTCCTGGGGCAAAACTATGCCGGCGCGATAGTTCAGTACAGCGTGTGGGATAACAACAATCTGAATCTGGGCGGATTGATTGGGTTTGACCGCATGCCCGTAACTGCCAACCCGACCGTCATCAACACCACCACTGCTCCGACACCCACCTTTGTGGTGGCGAATTCATGGCTGATCGGCAGCCCGACTGCGATCACCACCAACTCGACAGGCGTGTTGACCGGCTGGAGTGGCAGCGGCTGGAATTCAGTCGTATCACCAGCTGTCGGTTCGGTAGCGTACACATCTGTTGGAACCGGCAGCGGCGCGATCAATTGGGGCTTGTGGGGCAGCGGATCGGTCAATACCAACAACTTCAGCTATGTGCCGGGTGCGGCGCAATTGCACTGGATCACCGCGCCTGAACCCACACCGGTCTATCTGGCTCAAGTGCTGACCACACCCAGTGCCGTGTATAACTATGTCGACGGCGATGTCACCAGCATGAACACGACTGGCGGCTTTGTGCGCGGCACGATCAACGGCACGACCTCCTTGACAGCCAATTTCACCATGCAAACCGTGGCGGCGAACCTGGACTTGACGGTGAACGGCCACAGCTGGCTGGCCAGCACCAGTAATGCGCCGCTTCAGTATTCCAACGGCAATACCCTGAATGCCTTTTCTGCCGACAGCTATCGCTCATCTACACAGCCCGGTTATCTGACGGTGACGGTGGACGGTGCAGGCGCCAACGGCAATCTGTCCGGGCAACTGGTCGGCGCAGCACTGGACGGTGCGATCCTGAAATTCAATCTGGATGGTCAGGTCACGTCACCGACTATGGGTTATGAATGGGTGCAAGGCGTCGCGGCATTGGGTGCAGCCGCAGCCAACGATCCGGCAACAGCTTATCGCATAGTGTTGACTTCCATAAGCGAGCCGATGGCGCTGGTACCCACCGTAATGCTGGGTGCAGCGTACAACAACGCGACGCGTGTCTCGACTGATGTTAACGGCAATATTACGGAATTCGATGACAATTCCGGTGGCGGCAGCTCCACGATACAGTATACGAATGCCGGTACTGGTGCCGGGTTCGTCGATCAGAATAGCGCCGTGATCGGCGGTGAAACGATAAGCTGGGGACGTTGGGACGCGGGCACGGTGGTGAATGTGACCGATCGTGCGACGGGTGCGTTGCAATCAGGCATCATCCTGACCGGTGGCGCCCATGCGGTAGTGGGTCCGATTGCGACCGGACCGGTCTCCTTGCCAACAAGCGGTACTTACACCTATAACAATGTTGGCAGCACATCGCCTACCGATCAGGCCGGGGTGGCCGGGACGCTGAATTCCGCCACGCTCAGCGCCAACTTCACCGCGCAAACCGTGGATGTCGGCGTGAATGTCACGGCTGGCGGCGCAATACTGGGTGCGATCGCCACCGGGGTAGCGATTCAGAACCGTGCCAATTTCTTCACTGACAGCCGAATGACCGGTACCGGGGCGTTAGCGGTAAGCTGCACGGGAAGCTGCGGCACCACTAACTACGGCGCGATCGGCGGCGGTTTCGGCGGCACGGGCGGCGTGGCGGCGGCGATCACCTACGGATTTGAAAAAGCCGGGGCCAATGTCGGCACGGTTAACGGCGTGGCGGTATTCCAGCAGGGAGCGGCGCCCACCATTCAATAACAACTGGCTTCTTACCAAACAACCCGGCCCGCAATCGCGGGCCGGGTTGTTTTCGCTATCCTGCAGCTTGTGAACCATAGTTTGAATCAACCTATAACCCTTAAAACCTCATTTCATCCACGAAAGGCACGAAATTCACGAAAGAAAACAATCGACTACATAAATTGAGCAACGCACCCAACGGGTGATGCAACAAATCAGGATATGCATTTGAATTTGTTCGTGTTTTTTGCGAGCATCCGCTTTGCGGATTGC
>JAUSAO010000115.1 GCA_030652475.1 Gallionella sp.
CAAACGATGCAAGTCCGCCGGTGTTCCGGATGATATCGAGTTCAAAGGCAAATCGCAACTGGCCCTTGATATTATTCGCCATGCCAGATCCACGGGCATACGATATGCCTGGATCGGAGTGGATGGTGGATACGGCAAGGAACCACAATTCCTCCAAACCCTTGACGACGAGGGCGAGCAGTTTGTTGCCGATGTCCACAAGGATCAGTCCATTTATCTTGAAGATCCCCGGCCATACATCCCTGAACGACATGCGTCCAAAGGAAGATCGCCTTCCTCATACAAGACTGATATACCCAGGACGACGGTGGCAAAATGGGCTGCCGGTCAACCTGAAGATGCCTGGCAATGAATAACCACTCGTGATTCCACGAAAGGGCTACTCCAGGTGGACATTCTCACTCGGCAAGTCTGGGTTTGGCTCGACAAAAAACAGTCCGTCCGTAAGTGGCACCTTGTAGTCTTGCGCGAGACCGACTCGCGCAAGACCATAAAATACAGCCTTTCTAATACTCCGGCCGAGACCTCCCCTGAGCGGCTTGCCTATATGCAGGGGCAACGCTTTTTTGTTGAACGCTCCTTTCAGGATGCCAAGGAAACAGCCGGCATGGATCATTACCAGGTTCGCGGCTGGCTGGCCTGGCATCATCATATGGCCATGGTGATGATGTCCACGCTCTTTCTGTTGGAAACCAGAATGGAACAGAAGGAGCCGCACCCGTTACTCAGTTGTCCAGACATTGCAAAATTACTTGCTCACTTTCTTCCACGGAGAGATATAACTCCCGATGAAGTCTTCCGGCAGATGAATGTCAGGCACCGGCAAAGGCAAGCATCCATTGACTCCGCATACAAACGGCAGAGTGATGGGTAATGTGTAGAGTAGAGATGTGGCGCGGTAGTGACAAGACAATCCATCGCCCCGTTTCCACACCCCCCTCATCGAACCGGACAGACGGTTCTCCCGCATCCGGCTCTCGGACAAGATTTCACACTTTCGCCCACGGAAAGCTGCGGGTTCTTTGCGGCAGATTAACCAGTCCCAACTGTTCATGAAGGTACTGATTCGGGTATCGTGACCACCCATTGCCTCGAACCTTGTGTTTCTTGCACAGCCACCGGCGGAGCCGATTTGTCACATGGGTATTGATGGCTCGATATGCCGGACTTACAGGCCCAAGGCAAAAATAATTTACCCAGCCGTTCAGTTTCCGGTTCAGCCCTCCCACAATCTTTTCGGCATCTAATACGGTACGGTGGCGGTCGGTCTCAGAACTGATACTGTCCACCATTCGCTTGATGCTCTTCTTCGACGGCTTGGTGCCAAGGTAGGCCCGTCCGCTATCGTGTCTATAACATCGCCCGAAGGTGTATCCAAGAAAATCAAACCGCTCTTGCGGCAGGTCGCACAGGTGAGTTTTATCCTCGTTCACCGTCAATTTCAGCGTCTTCATTATGCTGCGCATCGTTGCCATTGCCTCGCTGGCGTGGCCTTTGCAACAGATAACAAGTCGAGTAGCCCGAGGGAGCTTCCCCCTCGGGCTCTCACAGAACCGGACGTGAACGTCTCCGCTCATCCGGCTCCTATTGTCCAGCCGATGCATACAGTAATCTCCAATGAGCAAACAACGTTGGCTGTTTTCGTGCAA
>JAUSAO010000117.1 GCA_030652475.1 Gallionella sp.
GGCGGTTATTTTTTGGGATAATTCCATCGCTTTGATGGCTGCAACACTTTTGTATGTGGTGTCTTACGTATGGCTATATTGGCGTATCGTAAAATTCAAAACCCCTCGCTGGATGGTGAAACGCGACCGGCGTGGTTACAGGACGGCTGCTGATGCGTCTGTTGGCGATATGGAGAAACGTGACAGACGTAATGTTCGCAGAGCCGGGTTTGTGCGTTTTCGATTGCCCGTTTGGTTGACCAAGCGTGATCGCCGTCATGATCCATCCAGAGCGCAAACTGTTTTTCGGGTGGTTGGTGCGTCAGGCACTTATGAAAAGCGTGCATCTCGTGAGGACTGCAGACGCAATGGGTGAGTAGGGAGTGGAACGTTGAGTTTTAACCGGCATGCATGTTTTTCCTGTTCTTGAGTGGCCGTTAGGTAGAACCCCGTCTGCGATGAGTTGATTGTGCTGGGTTGTCCTGGGTATTAACGTGCTGTCTGAGTGGAGGTATATATCAGCGATCCGCGTGAACCGGTCGAGTAAACGGTTGCTAGTATAAGCTTGGATGTACATTTATAATTGCATCATTCTGTACATTGGGAGTTTGTCATGAAACAAGCAACATTTACCGAAGTACGCAACCATGCAAAGCAGTATTTCGACATGGTTGCATCGGGTGAATCCGTTCGTGTGCTACGTAACGGCAAACCTATTGCTGATATTGTGCCTATAACTGCTGATCTTCCCTCCTGGAAGCGACGCAAGGCTCAACCCTTGGTATTGGATGGTATTTCGATCAGCCGCATGATTCTCGGCGAGCGTGAAGCCGGTTATTGATAAGGTGATCTGATGCGTGTTTTTTTGATACCTCGGCGTTTGTTAAACGTTATGTCCGCGAGGCTGGTACCGAGACTGTGCTGCATTGGAGCGACCAGGCGACTGAAATCATCCTGTCCGGTATCGCACTTCCGGAGATTATTTCGGCTTTCTGTCGCTTGCTACGAGAAGGCCGGATCACTGACACGCAGTATCGACAACTGAAATCTTCGTTGCTGGCCGATATTGAAGATGCTGCTATTTGTGATCTGACACCCGCTGTGTTGGCGCAGGCAATTTCAAGTCTGGAAAAGAATGTGTTGCGCGGTATGGATGCTATACATATTGGTAGCGCTGTTGCGTTGAAGGCTGATATTTTTATCTCAGCCGATAAACGCCAGCTTGATGCTGCGGCTTGTATGGGTTTGCGAGTCGAGGCAGTGTAGTAAAAGTGATCGATCAGTCCTTGTTCATCCGTGGCATGGTGGTGTGTGAGGTGTATGTGCCTGTAACACGCTAGCTATACACTTTGGTTTATATTTGCAATTTTCTTGAGTCTGTAGAATTGCACGCGGTAGTTGTTCCTGGTTTTTTGGAAGGTGAGGTGTAAAGAAACGCTGATTAAATCGTCATGTCTTTAGCCATGAGGTACGTGGCGGGAGCGAAACGTGGCTATCCAGTAGTTGACATAAATCCGGATTGTTCATGAGCTGAATTAACCCATCCCCACCCCAACCCTCCCCTTGAAAGGGAGGGGAAAGGCAGGCAAGTGGGCAATTGCACTTGGCGCTCGCTCTCCCAACCCTGATGAAACTACTGATAAGACTACTCAATTTTGGCTAAGGGCTAAAGCCCAAGCCATCATTGATAGCCATTCGACTAAGGCATCAAAAAACGATGCCCAAGTCGCTGGTTATCCCCTTGTACTCGCAAGGTGCATCTCCGCCGAGTGCGGCAGCAAAGCTGCTCGCACTGGCGTGAAAAGGGAGGGGAAAGGCAGGCGCAGTAGCATACTCTCCCCCTTCATCACGCCAAGGTCGCTGCGTGGCAGCGGGAACCTGGCGGGGATACTCCTTGCGGGTAAGGGGGGAGTTGGAGGGGTAAAAAAATTGGCGGCGTGTTGGTCGCGCTCATACTCTCCCCCCTTCAAGGGGGGAGTTGGAGGGGGGATGGGGGGGAGAATTTTCCAATGGATAATTTGGGTTAAAAATTGCTTGCTGAATATTTGCGTTATGTAGTAACGTTGCTATATATCTAATATAAGGGGGTCAATATGACCATTACCACACTATCCAGTCGGGAGTTCAATCAGGATGCCAGCAGGGCAAAGAGAGTCTCCAGTTTGGGGCCTGTGTTCATTACGGATCGCGGACGACCCGCGCATGTGTTGTTGACCATAGAGGAATATCAGAGGATTACAGGTAATCAGCCGAGCATCGTTGAATTGCTGGCTATGCCTGATGTTGCAGATATTGATTTCGAACCACCTCGTTTAAGCAGTGATTTTTACCGGCCAGCGGACTTGTCCTGATGTACTTGCTTGATACTAATGTCGTTTCCGAATTGCGGAAAGCGAAAGTGGGTCGTGCGGATAAGAATGTCACGACATGGGCAAATAGTGTTTCGGCAACGAGTATGTTCTTGTCAGTCATTACTATTCTGGAGTTGGAAACAGGAATGCTTTTGATTGAGCGGCGCGACCCAACGCAAGGGGCTGTGCTTCGTACCTGGCTTGAAGGTTATGTGCTGCCAGCGTTCTCCGGTCGTATTCTTGCAGTTGATGTTGCGGTTGCGCAGCGATGTGCAAAGCTGCATGTACCTGACCCACGTGCGCATCGGGATTCAATGATAGCCGCAACGGCACTGGTTCATGGAATGACGGTTGTAACGAGGAACGTGGCAGATTTTGAGCCTACCGGCGTTGAGATATTTAATCCATGGTGAGCGTGGGCAATGGGTAGGGAACGGTGTTGTCTGGAAGATTTGTGATTAAATCAGGTAAACCCCCGGCTATGCCGGGGGACTCAGCAAGGTTTGACCGTGTGATACGGTCGCACAGTATTATTCCCTCCCCTTGTACCCGCAAGGGGCATCCCCGCCGAGTGCGGCAGCAAGCTGCTCGCACTGGCGTGAAAGGGGAGGGTTAGGGTATTGGCGAAGGCATTGAGACGAGCCTCTCGAGTATTATTCCCTCCCCTTCAAGGGGAGGGTTAGGGTGGGGATGGG
>JAUSAO010000125.1 GCA_030652475.1 Gallionella sp.
TTGGGAAACGAACGATTCGCGTCGCAAGTGGCGACGATGATAGGGCGACGCGCATCCCCCGGACAATCTGGACGACCTCGCAAGCTTATAAAACCCGACCCTGCCGAGTTATTTTAAAAACCGTGGTCTGTCCCCGGTTTACCCGGACCCTGCCGAGTTATTTTAAAAACCGTGGTCTGTCCCCGGTTTACGCGGTTTACGCCGGTTTACGGTTTACGCGGCGCCCCTCACTTTTACGTTAGGCTTTCCCCCTTACCTTAACATTGGCCTTGATTTATACTGCGCCCATGCATACTCCAACCGCCACTGCTGAATACATGAAGCTGTCCGTCTCTGAGCGCATTCAGCTCGTCGAGGACATTTGGGATAGCATTGCTGCCGAGGCTCCAGATACTGTTGAGTTGTCACAAGCTCAAAAGGCTGAGTTGCATCGTCGCGTTGCTGCACACCGTGCCGACCCTTCCACCTCCGTCCCGTGGGAGCAGGTTCGATCCAAGCTATTTCCGAGTAAACCCTGATGTTGGTCGTGCTCCGTCCAGAGGCAGAAGAAGAGCTTCTGGAAGCGCAGGCTTGGTACGAGTCAAAAGCGCTGGGACTTGGCTTTGAGTTCGCCCGTGCCGCTGACGCAGCCGTTGCGTCAGCACTGCGCAATCCCTTTGGGCATTTGCGCATCGAAGAAGAATTCCGCCGCGTGTTATTTCGTAAATTTCCTTACACGCTCATTTATCTGCCAAATCCGAGCGAGTTGCTGGTAGTTTCGTTCTTTCATCAGCATCGTAAGCCGGGTGATTGGCTAGAGCGGTTTAGTAACTGATACGCATGTCCACATACGGCCTAACGACATTCAACCCAGACTCTGCAAAGATCGCAATGCCGCATGGGCATTCCCACGGAATATAAGGGCGATACATTGCCTATTCCTGAATGAAGGGTCTTCCCCGACATCATTGGCGCTAAAGCACCTAATGCTGGCGTGAAAGCGGGCTGCCCCTTAGTTCCACGTTAGGTTTCTGGCAGCGCTGAACGGAGGCCAAGGTGTTCAACGAACGGATCGAAGTCCCTATCGCTATACAGAAGGGGCAATCCACGCTCGATGCAGTGAGTGGCAATTACTGTATCAATCGTTTTGCGTACGGTTATTCCGAGCGACCGCAACACACGAAAGTTCTTGGCTGCTTGAATGGCTATGCTCCGTCCAGCCAAATCTACGATTACCAACGAAGTCAGGAGCTTCTTCGCTTGGTTGAAGTCCCGCTCGCTGTCAAAGCCTTGCAGCACCTCGGTCAAAATAAGGTCGCCCGTCGCAATCGGCTCGATGCCAAGCAGCGCGTCCAGCGTTTCCGCTTGTGGTGTGGCTGTTCCCCGAAAGTAGTCGATCCAAACGCTGGAATCGACCAAAATCATTTGTCGAGCCTCATCGCATCAAGGTCGCCTTGCCAATTGAGCTTGCCGCGAAAGCGCTTAATTTCTTCTTGTTGCCGTAACAGCAGCAAGGTACGGAGTCCAAGTTCCACCACCTCCCGCTTGGTTTTTAACCCGGTTGCCCGAAGAGTGCTTTCCATTAGCTTGTCGTCAATTACGATATTGGTTCGCATAATGTGTATCCTTCCTGTTTATAGTACACATTGTAGGCTGTGGTCGCGCATCTGGCAACAGTCGAACTCAACCCGACATTCAACCCAGACTCTGCAAAGATCGCAATGCCGCATGGGCATTCCCACGGAATATAAGGGCGATACATCGCCTATTCCTGAATGAAGGGTCTTCCCCGACATCATTGGCGCTAAAGCACCTAAGGAGATGCTGATTTATTCACCAAAACCGTCATTGCGAGCGCGAGTAAAGCGTGGCGGGTGGCAATCCAGTACGTTGATATAAAACAAATTATGGATTGCCGCGCCACGGCGCTACGATCCTCCCGCCACGCGTTGCTCGCGGCTAAAGGCTTGGGCTTAAGGTGGTTCCTGATGAAACCACTGATGAGACTCCTCAATTCTGGCTAAGGGCTAAAGCCCAAGCCATCATTGATAGCCAATCGACTGATAGAACTACTAAGTATTGACTAAGCAATCAAAAAAACGATTGCAAAGTCACTACTTATAAGCCAGCACACCCTAAAGGGTACAAGAGCTGGCAAGTCGCTGGTTATCGCAAAAACGATTTGACCTGCCTCTCCTGAGGACTGACACCCTGGGCTAGCGCCCGCCTCGTCCTCCACCCTGGCCAGGGCCCATGCCACCACCTTGACCACCACCCTGGCCAGTGCCCATACCTCCACCCTGGCCAGCGCCCTGGCCGCGAACTGGCGGTTTATCCGGGATGCTGGCTCCCTGTTCTTTGGCATGCTCTTTCATTTCCTCATGATGCTCGGCGCGGACTTTTTCCCGCTCTTCCTTGGTAGTGGCACTGCGCATTTTGTCACGTTGCGCGTTGCGCTCCTCACCGGTCATGAGTTCGCGACCTGTCGTCTGCCGGGTCTGCTCACGGTCTTGCGTTTTCTGCTGGCTTTTTTCCTGAACCACGGCCTGATCAGCGGCTCCTGCAAGCCCTGTCAGAAAAAACATTGCAACAGCCAATCCGGAAAGCGTCATCTTTTTGTTCATGTCAACCTCCATTTTAATTAATTAAAAATTCGGGAAACCCTCTATTCATCGTGCATTTACCATGGTATCGAAATTTCATTGAACGTCTGTGACAAATATCACACTCTCATTAATTTAAACGCCATTGGTGTATCAATTTACTTTTTTTTCAACAAAGTTTGCAGGCCAGCAAAGGGGTTATGGCTTGCCACCGCTTGTTCCCCGACCTCACGGCCCCGTACCGCCTCGTCAAGCAGCCGCGAGTGTTCATTATCGTGACAATACAGACAGAGCAATTCCCAGTTGCTGCCATCCGGCGGATTGTTATCATGATTATGATCTTTGTGATGCACGGTCAATTCGCGCAATCGTATTCCGGCGAACTCGCGTCCACACCGCCCGCATATCCACGGAAATAATTTGAGTGCCCGCTCACGATAGCCGGTCTCACGCAATTCACGTTGCTGGCGTGCTTCGGCCACGGTACGGTCGAGTCGTTCGTGATCAGGACGGATATGTTTGGTCATGACTGATTATCATTTAATGACGAGTGCTGCGACTATATCAGCAAGCCAGAGCGCGAACCAAATGAACTGCTGCGCCTAGCTCATGACTGAATTACCGACGCGTCGGTTCTCTTCAATCCTGGCGGAAATCTGCCGCCTTCCGCTGAATTTATTGCTCGGTGCTATCATAGCCGCCACACGCCAATATTCCCTGACTCATGCCCGAAACTGCTTTACTGCCATTGATCGTTGCAAGCGCCTTTATCGGCTGCCTCGTTCCCGGGCTGCTGGCTCGCTTTGGCAGAAATATGTCCGCTCTGGGCGCGGCCGGTGTCATGGCGAGCTGCCTGGCTTTGCTCGCCCCTCTGATGCCCGCCGTACTGGCGGGGGAAACGCTGCTAACGGCCTACACATGGCTGCCGGACTACGGTCTCAATCTCGCCTTCCGGCTAGACGGACTGGGGCTGCTTTTTTGCCTGCTAATCCTCGGCATCGGTCTTCTGGTGGTGCTTTACGCTTATTACTATCTGCCGGGCGGACACGTCCGTCTCCCTCACCCCAACCCTCTCCCGCACCCGCAAGGAGTGTCCCCGCCGGGATTGGCGGCAAAGCCGCTCAATCCGGTGAGACAAGCGGGCGAGGGGGCAAACGAATCGCTTCGCGAAATTTCCAATCACAGCGACCGCCTGGGGCGCTTCTACACCTATTTGCTCTTGTTCATGTCGGCCATGCTCGGCGTCGTATTATCCGAGAATCTGCTGTTGCTGGTGGTGTTCTGGGAGGTCACCAGTATTTCGTCCTTCCTGCTCATCGCCTACAAGTGTGACCAGCGCGACTCGCGACTCGCCGCACGCATGGCGCTGGCAGTCACCGGTGGTGGCGGGCTGGCGCTGCTCGCCGGCGTACTGCTGCTTGGCTACATCGCCGGCAGCTACGAACTCTCAGTTGTGCTGGCTGAGGGCGAGCGCATTCGTAATCACGCGCTCTATGCGCCCATGCTGATCCTGATTCTGCTCGGCGCTTTCACCAAATCTGCCCAGTTCCCCTTTCATTTCTGGCTGCCCAATGCCATGGCCGCCCCCACGCCCGTGTCGGCCTACCTGCATTCGGCAACCATGGTCAAAGCCGGCGTTTTTCTGCTGGCGCGACTGCATCCTGCGCTGGCAGGCAGCGAGCTTTGGTTCTGGCTGGTCAGCGGAACAGGCGCAATCACGCTGGTGTATGCGGCCTACATCGCCTTGCACCGCTACGATTTGAAGGGGCTGCTGGCCTACTCTACCATCAGCCATCTGGGTCTGATCACGCTGCTGTTCGGACTCGACACACCGCTATCCGTGGTGGCTGGCGTGTTCCACATCATCAACCACGCCATTTTCAAAGCTTCTCTGTTCATGGCCGCCGGCATCATCGATCATGAATGCGGCACGCGTGACATGCGGCAGGTAAACGGGCTGTTCAAATTCATGCCGATCACCGCAACGCTAGCCATCGTCGCCGCCGGTTCCATGGCCGGTGTGCCGCTGCTGAACGGTTTTCTCAGCAAGGAAATGTTCTTTACTGAAGCGGTCGGTCATCCGGTGTTTGAAGAGATGAGTTGGCTGCTGCCGCTGTTTGCCACGGTAGCGGGCATACTCGCGGTAGCCTATTCGTCGCGCTTCATCCACGACGTGTTCTTCAACGGCGACCCCGTTGATTTGCCCCGCCAACCCCACGAGCCACCACGCTGGATGCGCGCGCCTGTGGAGATTCTAGTGGTCTTGTGCCTGCTGGTCGGCATATTTCCACAATGGAGTATCGCACCCCTGCTCGGCGCTGCAGCCAGCTCGGCGCTGCAAACACCCCTTCCGGCCTTCAAGCTGGCTGTGTGGCACGGCTTCAATCTGCCTTTTATCATGAGCTTGGTGGCGCTGGCGGGCGGCATTACCCTTTACGCGCTACGCCAGCCATTTTTCGCCCTCCATGATCGCCTGCCATCCATCCATGCCAATCTCGTCTTCAAACGACTTTACGAGCTACTGATGATGCTCGCGCACCATGTTGTAAACCTGCTGGACAATGGTTCACTGCAACGTTACCTGGCCACCTTCATTACCTTCGTGCTCGGCCTGGGTGCCTGGGCATGGTACTCGGCACCGGCAACGCTTGCCCGCGCCACCTATCAGCCAGCTGATAGCGCCGCCCTTGCGGCCCTGGCCACCCTCATTGTGGGCGCACTGGGCGCGACACTACTGCACCGGCAGCGTTTCAGCGCCATCGTATTCACCAGCGTGGTGGGTCTGGTCGTGGCGCTCACCTTCGTGCGCTTCTCGGCGCCCGATCTGGCGCTGACCCAACTGGCGGTGGAGGTGGTCACCATCGTGCTCCTGTTGCTGGTACTGCATTACCTTCCCCAAAACTCACCCGCCGAAGATTCCGGCCTGCGACTGATGCGCGATGTCGTGCTGGCCGTTGGCGCAGGTGCGGGTCTGGGAGCAACCGCTTTTGCCATGATGGGTTCGCCTTTCGAGACAATTTCCGGCTTCTATCTCGCCCAGTCAGTGCCGGGCGGCGGCGGCAGCAATGTGGTTAACGTGATTCTGGTGGATTTCCGGGGCTTCGACACACTGGGCGAAATCACCGTACTGGCCATGGTAGGTCTGGCCGCCCATGCGCTGCTGGACAGGCTGATACTCGTTGCACCCGGACACGATTCCGACGGACGCCCCTGGGCGAAGGAACTCCACCCGCTGTTTCTGTCGACACTGATGCGCCCGTTGCTGCCGCTGGCGCTCGCGGTGTCGATCTTCATTCTGCTGCGCGGCCACAATATGCCGGGAGGGGGATTCGTTGCCGGACTGGTTACCGGTGTGGCCCTGATCCTGCAATACCTCGCCAGCGGCATCGATTTTTCCTTGCAACGACTGCCCCGGCACAAAGCGAAGCTGCTGGCGCTAGGGTTGCTGCTTGCCGCCGCCACAGGTGCCGCAAGCTGGCTGTTCGGTCATCCCTTCCTCACCAGCACGCACGGCCATATCGTCCTGCCACTGATCGGAGAAATTGAACTAGCCTCGGTCATGGTGTTTGATCTCGGCGTATACATCGTGGTGGTAACGACCGTGCTGATGGTGCTGGCTCAACTGGGCCGCCTGTCGCGCCATCATGAGGAGGCCGCCTGATGGAAGCCGTCGTCGCCACCGCCATCGGCATACTCACCGCCTGCGGGGTATTCCTGATGCTGCGTGCCCGCACTTTCCCGGTCGTGCTCGGCCTGACCTTGCTGTCCTACGCGGTGAATCTGTTTCTTTTCGCCAGCGGACGTCTAATGCTGGATGCTCCGCCGCTGATACGGGCCGGTGCCCGTTACACCGATCCGCTGCCCCAGGCTCTGGTGCTGACCGCTATCGTCATCGGCTTTGGCATGACCGCCTACCTGTTGATGGTGGCGCTACGCGCAATGGCCGAAACGGGCGATGACCATGTGGACGGACGGGAGAAATCATGAACGCGCATGCCGCCATTTTTCCCATCCTGATACCCCTGGCTGCGGCACTGCTGCAACTGGTAGTCCGGCACCTCGGGCTGCCCGTCCAACGCCACATCGGCCTGTTTGCGGCTGTACTCGGCATTCTGTCCGCCGTCTGGCTGGTACAACTGGCCGATAGCGGCAACATGCTGGTTTACGCCCTGGGCGACTGGGCCGCACCCGTCGGTATTGTGCTGGTTGCCGACCGTCTGGCCGCCGGTATGACCCTGCTCACCGCGCTGCTGGCGGGCGCATCCCTGCTCTATGCCAGCGGCGGATTCGATAAACGTGGCCGTCACTTTCACCCTCTGTTCCAGTTGCAGATCATGGGTATTCAGGGTGCCTTCCTCACCGGCGACCTGTTTAACCTGTTCGTATTTTTTGAAGTAATGCTGCTGGCTTCCTACACCCTGCTGGCCCACGGCGGCGGACTGGCACGCAGCCGCGCAAGCCTGACCTATGTCGTGCTGAATCTGGCCGGATCGGCTCTGTTTCTGATCGCACTGGGACTGCTCTATGGAACGCTGGGCACGCTCAATCTGGCCGACGTGGCGCTGCGTTTGCAGACTGCGGAACACAATATCGCCCTGGCAAGGCTGGCGGGCGCGCTGCTGATTGCCGTGTTCGCGCTCAAGGCGGCGCTGTTACCCCTGTCCTTCTGGTTGCCCCACACCTATGCGGCCGCCGGCGCACCGGTGGCCGCGCTATTTGTCATCATGACCAAGGTCGGTATCGTCGCCATTCTACGGGTGCAAGCCATCGCCTTCGCTCCCTCACCGACGATGGCTGATCTGCTGACAGGCTGGCTGACACCTCTGGCACTGATGACCGTGCTGTTCGCGGCACTGGGCGCACTCGTCGCTACCCGACTGCGTTATTTCGCCGCCTGGCTGGTGCTGGTCTCCGCCGGCACCCTGCTGATTGCGCCCGCTCATGCGCAGGCAGACATCACCGCGGCAGCACTGTATTACCTTGTTCAGTCCACCTTCATCGGCGCCGCTTTTTTCCTGCTGACCGAATTGATTTCCGAACAACGCGGCGAAGTCGCGGATGCCATTCAACCCGGGCCGTCATTCCAGGCACCCTGGCTGGCTCTGGGCTTTTTCACAGCCGCCATCACCGCTGCCGGATTACCGCCGTTTTCCGGCTTCATCGGCAAGCTCATGCTGCTTGCTTCGCTATGGGAAACGGCGGCAGGCACGGCAATCTGGATCGTGTTACTGATTGCAAGTTTCCTGATCATAGTGGCCCTGTCCCGGGTCGGCAGCCGCCTGTTCTGGCAACACAAAGCCGCGATAGCGCCACTCGTACCGCACTCGCCACCCTGGCAATCTGTGCTCGCCGTGCTGTTGCTGATCGCCGCCGGCCCTCTGCTGGCTATTTTCGCCCGGCCGGTAGCGGATTATGCGGCACGCGCGGCGACCCAGTTGCATGCCCCCGGCGCATACGTCAACGGGGTGCTGGGCACCTCCGGCCTTGTCATCGTGCGGGAGGCCAGACCCTGATGCGACACCTCCTTCCCCGACCGGCCTTGTCTGCGCTAATTTTTTTGTTGTGGGCCGCACTCACCAATGCAGCCACGCCCGGAACACTGTTGCTGGGCGCCCTGCTGGCGCTGGCATTGCCTTTCGTCACGCGTCCCTTCTGGTCCGACGCGCCGCGCCTCGCCCGCCCCGCTATACTGTTGACCCTTGCGCTACGGGTGAGCATAGACATTGTTCTCGCCAACCTGTCCGTGGCGCGCCGCGTAATCGGCCCCGTTAAGCGACTCCAACCCGCATTTATCGAAGTTCCGCTGGATCTGCGCGACCCCTTCGTCGCCACCGTGCTCAGCAGTATCGTATCGCTCACACCAGGCACCGTGTCCATCGATGTGGATCAGGAACGCTGGGTGCTCTTGATCCATGCACTCGACGCACCGGATAGCGACGCCCTGATCGAGAAAATCAAGCAACGCTATGAGGCACCCCTCAAGGAAATATTCGCATGTTAATGCTCGCCATCGAGACAGGTTTTGTATTCATCGGCCTCGCCATGGCCCTCAATCTCTGGCGCCTGTTGCGCGGGCCGGATGCCACAGACCGCGTTCTGGCGCTGGATACGCTGAATATCAATGCCATCGCACTGCTGGTACTGTTCGGCATACGCGCGGGCAGCAGCGCCTATTTTGAAGCAGCGCTGATACTGGCTGCCATGAGTTTCGTC
Organism: Gallionella sp.; assembly: GCA_030652475.1. Taxonomy (GTDB): domain Bacteria; phylum Pseudomonadota; class Gammaproteobacteria; order Burkholderiales; family Gallionellaceae; genus Gallionella. Next base: position 8,796 of record JAUSAO010000125.1, read on the forward strand.
GGCACGGTAGTGCTGTGCAAATACCTGTTACGCGGAGACATCATCGAATGAGCACCCTCACCGAATTCTCCATCTCCGCCCTGATCGTACTGGGTGCCGCATTCGCACTGCTGGGTTCGGTCGGGCTTGCCCGCCTGCCGGATTTTTTTACCCGCTTGCATGGCCCTACCAAAGCCACCACCCTGGGTGTCGGGGCCATGGTGCTGGCTTCAGCCATATACTTCACCACCCTGCAAGCCGGCGTCAGTCTGCACGAGATAGCCGTCATGCTTTTTCTTTTTATCACCGCGCCAGTCAGCGCACACCTGATGTCCAAGGCGGCCCTGCATCGGCGTAGCGCGAAACCACAACAGGGGCAACAGTGATAGAACGTCTGAAACACCTGTTACCCAATGCGGAATCCGTACGCAACAACCGCTGGTTGCGTTGGCTGGGCCCGACACTGCACGATATCCCCGCCTGTGGCGCCCCACCCGGCACGGCGTTGCCCTGGGTGTCGCGCTGGGCATCTTTTTCGGATTGCTCGTTCCCCTCGCGCAAATTCCACTTTCCGTAGGCATGGCGGTGCTGTTGCGTGCCAATGTGCCCACCGCCATTGCCAGCACGCTGGTCAGCAATCCCGTGACCTTCGGCCCCATCTACTACATGACCTAGGCGACAAGACAAACCTGCCCTGCCTCTTGCGGATACGAAGCAGGAGAACTGATACAAGACGGTAAGCGCCAACATCAGCTTGTCCCCTTGCGCGTCGCGATCAGACTGGCAATGACGCTGGCGCCGATCAGAACGGCGACGATAGCCAGCGAGGCTGCCACCGGCACATGGTACCAGGGCGCAATCAGCATCTTGCTGCCGATAAAGGTAAGCACCATAGCCAGGCCGTACTTCAGCAGATGGAAGCGGTCCGCCACGTCGGCGAGCAAAAAATACAGCGCGCGCAAGCCCATGATGGCGAAAATATTCGAGGTAAAGACGATGAAGGGATCGGTGGTGATGGCGAAGATGGCCGGGATGGAATCCACCGCGAACACCACGTCGGAAGTCTCGATCAGGATCAGCACCAGAAACAGCGGCGTGAAATAGCGCACCCCGTCCTTCATCACGGTGAATTCCTCGCCATGATGGCCTTCGGAGATGCGCAAGTGGCGGCGCGCGAATTTCAGCACCGGGTTCTTGTTCAGGTCAGGTTCATGTTCAGCCATGACCAGCATGCGCATGCCGGTGACGACCAGGAAAAAACCGAAGAAATAGAGCACCCAACTGAACTCCCGCACCAGCCAGGCTCCGGCCAGAATCATGACGGCACGCAATACAATGGCACCCAGCACGCCATAGATCAGCACCCGGCGCTGAAATTCGGGCGCAACGTGAAAAGCGGTGAAAATCAGCAGGAAGACAAACACGTTGTCCACCGACAGCGACTTCTCGATCAGATAACCGGTGAGAAATTCCAGCGCCTTGCGATCGGCGATCTCCTGCCCGAGCGTACCGTTCAAGTACCACCACAAACCGGCGTTGAACAACAGCGCGAGGCTGACCCAGACCAGCGACCAGACGGCCGCCTCCCTGACGCTGACCTTGTGTGCCTTGCTGCCACCGAACACGAACAGATCCAGCGCCAGCATGACCAGCACGAAACCGATGAAGGCGGCCCACATCGGGCCGGTGGCGATACTTTCTATTCCGCTCATATCTGATTACCTGGTTGCTCGGCGACAGACTCGAAAGCATTACTCGCCGGGTTGTACTGCAGGAGTGAACCATCTGCCATGTCAAAATACCAGCCATGCAGATGCATGGCACCGACCGCAACGCGCTGGGCGATCCATGGGTAAGTCAGCAGGTTTTCCAGCGAAACCAGAATGGCAGCCTGTTCGCAAGCCCGGGACTGCAAGGCGGGCGGCTTATTCGGGAGCTCGGCGTACACCCGTTCGCGCGCCCGCTGGGCGATGCTGACCCACTTCCCTATGAATTCGCCGCCCGTTCCAGCATCATGCATCAAGGCATTGATTCCGCCGCAATGAGCGTGTCCGAGCACGATAATATGTTCAACCTCCAGTGACAACACGGCGAACTCCAGTGCCGCCGCCACGCTATCGAAAGTGCCGTCTGGCTGATACGGCGGCACCAGATTGGCCACGTTGCGCACCACGAACATGTCTCCAGGTTCAGCGCCCGTCAGCAAAGCCGGATCCACCCGGGAGTCAGCGCAGGCCACGATCAGCGCCTTGGGGCGCTGCCCTTGCCGAAGTTGTTCGAACAGATTCCGGTCTTCGCTGAAATACTTTTCCTGGAAGCGCCGAAAACCGGAAATGAAATTGGCGATGTCTTTCATGAAACTGCGCCTTCCCGCAGTGCGGCGATGCGTTCTTCAAGCGGCGGATGGGTCATGAACAAACGCTTGATGCCACTGCTGCCGGCACCGGCGATGCCGAAAGCCGCCATTTTTTCCGGTAATGGCGCGGGGTGCAGCGTGTTGAGTCTTTGCAGTGCGGCGATCATGTTTTGCCGCCCGGCGAGGCTCGCACCACCACGGTCGGCGATGAACTCGCGCCTGCGCGAGAACCACATAACGATGATAGAGGCGAGAACGCCCAGCACCAATTCTGCGATGATCATGGTGACAAAAAACGCCGGGCCGGTACCCCGCTCGGTCTTGAACACCACCTTATCCACCACATAACCTATGACGCGTGACAGGAACATCACAAAGGTGTTCACCACACCCTGGATCAGCGCCAGTGTCACCATGTCGCCATTGGCAACGTGAGCCACTTCCTGACCCAGAACGGCTTCGGCCTCTTCCCGCGTCATCTGTTGCAGCAGCCCGCTGGACACGGCGATCAGCGAGGAGTTTTTGCTCATGCCCGTGGCGAAGGCGTTAACCTCGGGCGAGTCGAAAATACCCACCTCGGGCATCTTGATGCCTGCCTGCTCCGAGTATTTGCGGATAGTTTCCACCAGCCAGAATTCGGTCGAACTCGACGGTGCCGCTATTACCCGCACACCCATAGACTTTTTCGCCATCCATTTAGAGATAGCCAGTGAAATAAACGAGCCGCCAAAGCCCATCACCGCCGCAAATATCAGCAGCGAAGTCAGATTGAGGCCCTGTTCGTTAAGATAGGGCTCCACTCCCAGCAGGCGCATGGTGACGGACAGCACCAGCACGATAGCCATATTGGTAGCGAGAAAAAGCAGAATGCGTTTCATGATGGTGTTCTCCCTGTGTATCTTAAAGTTATCATTACCTTGCCGCTGTTTCAGTGACCGCCTGGCTTGCCCGACATGAGCCTGTCCATCAGGGCGAACAGCACGCCCGAGACAACAAAGGCCATATGCAGGCCGACCTTCCAGGCCAACTGCTCATTGGTGTAGGCCTCGACATTGACGAAAGCCTTGAGCAGTTCGATGGCGGAGATGGCCACGATAGAACCGATGACCTTGATCTTCAAGTCGGTAAAGCTCACCTGCCCCATCCATTCCGGCCTGTCCTCGTGGTTGCCGGTATCGATTTTGGAGACAAAATTCTCGTAACCCGCAAAGATGATAATAATCAACAGATTGGCCACCAGCGCCACATCCACCAGTGTGAGCACGCCAACCAAAACCTGACTGCCATCGCCCGTCACCACCACCGTCAACAGCCCGATAAATTCCTTGACGAATTTGAACAACATCAACACGATGGCTCCCACCAGCCCGATATAAAACGGGGCCAGCAACCAGCGACTGGCGAATATGAAGCGTTCGAGAAAATGTTCAATTTTTTGCATGCCTGACTCCAAAAATATAATTGATTACGATAACCGTGAAATACGACCTTCGCGCCGCTGCCGTTTCTCAGGGCAGAGCGGGGGTGCATTCCCGCTGCCGCGACAAGCGCCGTGTCAGCGTACGACCGGCACGCTCGGCGGCGCGATCAATGGCGACGTAAAGATCAGCCTCGACATCATCAATCACCACCGCAGGCAAGTGCTTGAGCCGCACCTCGATAAAACAACGTTTGTCGGCGCCACCGCGCGAGCCGTTAATATCAGACAGGCGCACGGTGATACGGGTGATATATTCACCGCCATGATTTAAATTATAAGCAAGGCGTTTCATCAGGTAATCGCGCAGGCCAGCCGTAAGCGCGAATCCCTGACTCTGAATATCCGTTTGCATGTTGGCTTCCTTCTTTGCGGAAATTCATGCTACACCCCTTATTTAATAAGAAAAAGTCGAATTATCATGGTACTGTGTTCGTACTTTTCGATCTGAGAACGGCATGCTCAACTACAAGCATCTCTATTATTTCCTCGCCGTAGCCAAGGCCGGCGCAATCAACCGCGCGGCAGAAAAGCTCCATCTCACACCCCAGACGCTATCCGGTCAGTTGACGCTATTTGAAAAAAGGCTGGGCGTCGTGTTATTCCGGCGCACGGGGCGGCGGCTGGAATTGACCGATGCCGGGCATCTGGCTTTTTCCTATGCAGATGAGATCTTTCAAGTGGGAAACGAACTCGAAGATACCTTGCGTAACCGTCACGATGAGCGCCCTTTCCTGTTCCGGGTCGGCATCGCCGATGTGGTACCCAAGTCCATAGCCTATCGCCTGCTGGCTCCCGCTCTGGCGCTGCCCGATCCGGTGCGCATGGTATGTCGCGAGGACAAATTCGAACGATTGCTGGCAGAACTGGCCATTCACCGTCTGGACATGGTGCTGGCCGACCGCCCCTTGCCGCCCGGCATGGATGTAAAAGGCTACAGTCATCGTCTGGGCGAATGCGGACTCACCTTCTTCGCTACGCCCGCCCTGGCGAGCGGACTTTCCGGTAAATTTCCGCAGTTGCTTGACGGCGCGCCGCTGCTGATACCCGGTGAAGACAGCGCCGTACGTGCCCCGCTGCTGCGCTGGCTGAGCGGCCAGGATATCTTCCCGCGTCTGGTAGGCGAATTTGATGATGGCGCACTGATGAAATCCTTCGGCCAGGCTGGTGCAGGCGTTTTTCCCGCCCCGACAGCCATCGCACACGAAGTGACGCAACAGTACGGCGTGATTCCCCTGGGCAGCACCAAAGCCGTCAAGGAGCGTTTTTTCCTTATTACGGTAGAGCGCAAGATCAGCCACCCGGCCGCGCTGGCAGTGAGCGAATCCGCCCAGCAGGGGCTGTTCACAAAAGCGGACGTCGCCTGACAATAAATCAGCCCGCCCTGCCGAACCAACCCCAGCCGCAGTTTCACTTAGGGATTTGGAAAATACTAAAATACCACTTATAATATTTGCATACTGCAAAAACGGAGGTGCTGCGTATGAAGACAACGACCTTGGCACAAAATGGTGTGTCGGTGGAAATGGTGGGCTTGATTTCGCATTTGGTTG
>JAUSAO010000126.1 GCA_030652475.1 Gallionella sp.
CAGCGAGTAACACGCCTCAGCGCACCGCCACAGTCAGAGAGATATTTCCATAACAAGGTTCACAGCAGCACTGCCGGGCTCGTCCAACAAACGGTTCAGATCGCGGCTCGCTTCGCGATCACGATCTAACCTTACTCGTTAGGCACTTTGCACCCCGTAATGGGCTTCTCTATGGCAGTTTGGACATAACGCTATTGCATTCCCAATGGTGTCCTCGCCACCACTTGCTAGCAGCCTGTCGGACATGCAGTTAAAACATCAGAATTTCCTGGCAAGCAGGAAGAATTCGTTCTCGATTTCATAAAAGTCACCTTCAGGTTGTCATAAAATTCCATTTTTAGCGTTAAAGAGCGGTCATTTTCGCCCTCAGCCCGCCACTATTCCGCTTCTTTAGCCCGCCAATACAAACATTCGCTTCAAATTCCATGCCAGTGCAACGAGATTGAACTCGCCGCCAACGTTTTTCAGACCTCGCAGTGAAAATTGCCTGAATCCCAGTATCTGCTTGATGATACCGAACACCGGCTCTACCGTGCATTTACGTTGCGCATACAACGCGCGCCCAGCTCTTGTCAGGAGCAGGTGACGCATCTTCTCCACCTCCGTCGCGTCTTCTTTCAGTGGCGGCGGTTCAGTAAAGCGTGCCATCGGCTCTGGATGATGCTCTTCCCGGCTCACGGCAATCAGCGGGACGACCTTCTGATCAACACACAGCTTGACGTTGGCTTCCGAGAAATACCCTGTGTCTGCGACCAGATTGCCGGGCTTGCCCAATTCAACGGGCAATGCCTTGAGCTGTTTGATGATCTGCTCGACCTGTTGCTTGTCGTTGCACGCCTGCACGGTGTTGGTTGTCACAATCAGCATGCTGTCCATATCCACCGCGATCTGACCGTTGTAGCATTGCTCAAATCCACCACCCGCCGTTTTCATAAAATTAAACCGTAAAATTAAACCGGGGACAGACCACGGTTTTTAAAATAACTCGGCAGGGTCGGGTTTTATAAGCTTGCGAGGTCGTCCAGATTGTCCGGGGGATGCGCGTCGCCCTATCATCGTCGCCACTTGCGACGCGAATCGTTCGTTTCCCAA
>JAUSAO010000004.1 GCA_030652475.1 Gallionella sp.
CGACCAAAATGCTTCTTTGATGTGGCGTCAACTTTTCGAGCTCTGCCGTCAAAACATGAAATTCTTCAGTTTTCATCACAGCACCTATCTTATTGATTGGTATGACGATAGTATAGACCACTACTTAACAGTGACATAGCCATAAAAAACCCGTTCAGCTTTTGCCAAAACGGGTCTCCACGCTTTAGCTGGAATGTTTAACGTGCCCCGCAAGCTGATGTCAAATCGGCACGATGCGAAGTTTCCACGTTTTGACAGCGCCTGTCAATTTACTGGCGCATACAACCCGGACTTACGCATGCAAAAACACTTTCATTGCGACTGTCACGGCTCATTCATGAGCGACAGTTTTTCCACGGAGGTCTATTTCGGCGTAAGTGCATCGCCCTGAAAGGTGATCCCCGCCCAACCCGTCGTCATAAAGTGGCGGATATTCTGGTGATCTGTACCCTGCGGGTGTTGGAGCACATCGTCGCGGTAATAGGCGCCAAAGCAATACAGGGTTTGTTGCTGTGACAGACCATGCAAGCGCGCAAACGAGAAAATCTTGCACGAACCTGAATTCTGCCCTGCCTCGCTCACCAGACCGCCATTGCTGAACGTAGTCGGTGTAAAGTCGTACAGTGATTCGATTAGCGCAATGACCTCATTGAAAGCGATGCTGTCGGGCGCGTCGTTAATATGAAATTCGCGTAGCGATTCGTTCGTTTCCTCGCACTCTCTTGTACCCTTTAGGGTGTGAGGGAGAGGATTGAGGAGAGGGGAACGGGCGCGGCAATTTCCTATCGTTTGGTGTGGCATCATTGCCGCGCGCGTTAGCCGCTGCAAGAAGTGGTTCAATTCCATATGTGTTTCCTCAAGCTACAAGCTACAAGCTACAAGCTACAAGCTTGCAATTATGCATTCAGTTTATACAGCAACTCGCGGATTTTCAGCGGATCGTCGGAGCGCAGGATTTTCTGTGTGAGTGCAGCGATTTCCGGCAGACTGGTAGTCAATACACGCTGTTTGATGCTCGGCACCTGTGCGGAAAACATCGAGAACTGGCGCAGACCCATGCCCAGCAACAACCGTGTGTAAGCCAGCTCTCCGGCCATTTCGCCGCAAACAGAAATCGGCACATCGAGTTTGTTACAGGTGCTGATGACGTGTGACAACAAATACAGCACGGCGGGGTGCAGCGGGTCATAGAGATGAGCAACCTCTTCGTCGGTCCGGTCAATCGCCAGGGTGTACTGGATCAAATCGTTGGTGCCTATGGACAGAAAGTCTAGCTGCCGGGCAAACACGTTCAGTGACAATGCGGCAGCCGGAATTTCTATCATGCCGCCGATTTTCACCTCGCGGTCATAAGGGATGCCTTCGTCATCCAGGCTTTGCTTGGTCCTGGCGATGAACTGCAAAGTCTGGTTAAGCTCCGACACGCAGGACAGCATGGGTATCAGGATCTTGACATCGCCATAGTGCGTGGCACGCAGCAGGGCGCGCAACTGGGTACGGAACAATTGCGGTTCCGCCAGGCATAAACGTATCGCGCGCAGCCCCAGCGCGGGATTATTGGCGACGCGTTCTACGCCCTTGATCTGTTTGTCAGCGCCAAGATCGAAGGTACGGATCGTGACAGGATGGCCTTTCATGCCGGAAGCAGCGGCGCGATACGCCTCAAACTGCTCTTCCTCATCCGGCAATTGGTCACGTCCCAGGAACAGGAACTCGCTGCGAAACAAGCCAACGCCAGTCGCACCATTTTCTTTCGCCTCAATGATGTCTTCCGGCTTTTCGATGTTGGCATGCAGCTCAATGATGGCGCCGTCGAGCGTGTTGGCGCGTGCGGTGCGCAGGCGCTTGAGCTTCTTGCGCTCCAGCTCCCATTCGCTTTGCAGCAGTTTGTATTCTGCGAGTATGGCCTTGTCAGGATTGACGATCAGGACACCCTGCTCACCATCCAGAATCAGTAAATCATCTTCGCGTATCAACTCACGCGCATGATGCAGGCCGACTACGCACGGCGTATTCAAACTGCGCGCGACAATCGCGGTGTGCGATGTGGCGCTGCCGACATCGGTGATGAATGCAGCATATTGCTGCGGCCTGAACTGGATCAGATCGGCCGGGCTCAGATCATGCGCCACCAGTATGGTCTCGACATCGCGGCGCGCGGCGGCGGGCTGATGCCCAGGTTGGCCGGAAAGCTGCTTGAGCAAGCGCGCGGCGACCTGCTTTACGTCCGTCTGACGTTCACGCAGATAAGCGTCCTCGAACTCGTCAAACTGTGCCACCAGAGCATCTGTTTGAACTTTGATAGCCCATTCGATGTTGCAATGCTCGCGTTCCACCATTTCGCGCGGCCCCACACTCAACAGCGGGTCGTCCAGTATCATCTGGTGCAGTTCCAGGAAGGCATCGAATTCGGCGGCGGCGTAACTCGGACGGTTGCTGCGCAAGCTGGAAAACTCATTGCGCGTAGCCTGCAACGCGACATCAAAACGCACGATCTCGTCGCTGATAAAACGCTTGGGTAATACGTAATGGGCCACTTCCAGCGAAGTATGAGAGAGCAAATGTGCGTAAGCAATCGCAATACCGCTGGAGACCGCTATGCCATGTAGCGTAAAACTCATTCTCCCTCCCCGAAATAATCACCAATCAACTGCACAATGGCCTGCATCGCGGCAGTTTCATCTTCGCCCAGAGTTTCGATACTGATGGTCGTACCCTTGGCCGCCGCCAACATCATTACGCCCATGATGCTTTTGGCATTTACACGGCGATTATTGCGCGACAGCATCACTTCACATTTGAAGCTGGAAGCAAGCTGGGTTAATTTGGCCGAAGCACGCGCGTGCAGGCCGAGTTTGTTAATGATGACTGCGTCTTGCCGCATGTTAATGCTCCATACGAACGATGCATTCGCGTCCGCCTTCAATCGCGATGTCTGCCAATTCCAATAACGTCTTGTTCGTCGAACACACTACGCGCAACAGCATGGGCAGGTTCACACCGGCCACCCCCTCCACGCGCTCTGCATGACAAAGCTGCCGCCCGATGTTGCTAGGGGTGGCGCCAAACACATCGGCCAGGATCAACACGCCGCCCCCGCCGTCCAGCTCTTTGATAAGCTCTTCGCCCTCGAAAAGTTTGTGCTGTGGATCCTCTCCGGCCCAGACCGACAATACCCTAAGATTTTTTGGCATTTCGCCTAACACATGACTGATGCAATCAGCCAGGCTGACACCCAAACCATTGTGCGTCACCAATAAAATTCCGACCAATTCAACCCCCTATACTGTCCATGCATGAACAATGTCTGCGCCGCTATTCCACCTGCAGCTTGACTTCCTTGTCGGCGAATTCTAGCCGTTTCCGAAACGCACTGGTCAGATGAATACGTCCCTGACCATCCACCAGCATCGCCTCGTCCAAATCCATGCGCGCCGCTTCCGCCCGCCAGCCGTTCGCGCCCGCTATAAACAGGGGCTTGGAAGCCACATCAGACAACACGCCTGCGTGTATCCTGCGCGTCATAAGCAAAGATTCAGCAAGCATGCCTTGCTCGCCTGGCTGGATGGCTGGCGGTTTTATCAGAATGGTCACGGCTTGCACCCCCTGCGTCGGATAACCACTACGCGGATCGATCAGATGGCAATAGCGCGTATCGCCGAGCATAAAATAGCGCTGGTAGTCGCCGGAGGTGCCGATAGCCTCACCGTCATGCAACGCCAGCGTAGCCAGCGCACCGGACTTGCGCGGATGCTGAATGCCGACGCGCCAGGCACGCTTGCCATGCTGACCCAGGGCCAGGATGTTGCCACCGACATTAATCAACGCGTTATGCATGCCCCGTTTACGCAACAACCCGGCCGCACGCTCCAGTGCATAGCCTTTGGCATAACCGCCCAGATCGATCTGCACCGCCTTATTGCTGCTGCGCACTAATTTCCCCGGTACACCGGGCGGCGCAGCGAGGAAAGTCAGATCACTCATCTGCGGATTATTTGCCACCCACTGCGCAATCAATTTTTTATCCGGCTGCACCGGTTTGAATTCATCCGCGTGAAAACCCCATAGCTGTGCCAGGCCACCGATGGCCGGATTGAACAAACCCCGAGATTGCTGTGACACGGACGCCGCATCCTGCAAAATATAAGCCAGCTCCGGCGATACAACCTTGCTCTTGCCCTGAGAAAATGCCGTGTTCAATTCGCTCAGCTCCGAAGGCTGCCAGGCGTGAAGCAGGTTGTGCAAGCGCTGAAACTCATGCAACACATCGGCTACCGCTTGTCTGGCGCGCGGTTCGGTTTCACCATAAACACTGACTTCCACCAGGGTACCGAACACATAGCCCTGCTCCTGATACAGCGGCTCTTTACCGCAGCCGCTCAACAACAGCAAAAATATTAAGCTCGCAAAGTATTTCACGCTCCCATTTCCTCCAGCTCCAGCGAAGCCGCCAGCAGCGCCAGTCGCGCCACCACACCGTAGGCGTAAAATCGGTTCGGCGTGTCGTCCGGCGCGCAATCGGGATTCGGCAGGGTGCAGCACGACTCGAACGCCAGCGGCACGAAGTGCATGCCCGGCGCGTTGAGGTTCTCGTCCACACCGCGTCCGGTATGCACACGGTAAAAACCGCCCACGACGAAGTGATCAACCATATACACCACCGGCTCGGCTACCGCCTGATTGATATTCTCGAAGGTATAGACGCCTTCCTGCACCAGCACATCCGAGACTTCCACGCCTTCTTTCACCACCGCCATCTTGTTGCGCTGCTTGCGATTCAGACCAGCGATTTCGCTGGCATCCTTCACCGTCATGATCCCCATGCCGTAGGTTCCCGCATCGGCCTTGACGATGACAAAAGGATCGTTCTTGACACCGTATTCGGCATATTTCACACGCATTTTTTTCAGGACACTATCCACTTGCTCAGCCAGACACGCTTCACCGCTGCCATCGCGGAAATTCATCTTCCCGCAACTGGCAAAATAGGGGTTGATAAGCCACGGATCAATGCCGAGCAATTCGGCAAACTCGCTCGCCACACGATCATAGGCGGCAAAATGTCTGGACTTGCGCCGCGTGTGCCATCCGGCCGAGAGCGGCGGGAATACAGCCTGTTCCAAATTTTTGAGGATATCCGGCACACCGGCCGACAAGTCGTTGTTAAGCAATACCACGCAAGGGTCGAAATCCGCCAACCCGAGACGATTGCCGCGCCGCACCAGCGGTTCCAGCGTCAGTGTGCCGCCATTGGGCAGGTCTATTTCCGTTGGCGAGGTAATCTCCGCCAGCAGACTGCCGACCCTCACCCCCATCCCGGCCTGCCTGAGCGCAGTGACGATCTGCGCGACGTTTTGCAGATAAAACATATTGCGGGTGTGATTTTCCGGGATCAGCAGCACCCCGCGCGCTTCCGGGCAAATTTTTTCCACCGCGCTCTGCATCGCCTGCACACACAAGGGCAGAAAATCCGGATTGAGATTATTGAATCCGCCGGGAAACAAGTTGGTGTCGACCGGCGCCAGCTTGAAACCGCTGTTGCGCAAATCCACAGAAGCATAAAACGGCACCGCATGCTCCTGCCACTGTGCGCGAAACCAATGCTCGATAGTTGGCATGGCGTCCAGAAAACGTCGCTCCAGATCGAGCAGGGGGCCATTGAGTGCGGTAGTGAGATGAGGGACCATATATTTCAACCATTAACAAACTATGCGCATTCTAGCCTATCGCCTTTAATAACGCTCAGAGGCACGACTCGTATAAAAATATTGCCCCCCTGCGGGAAAATACAAGGCCTACCTTTTTCGGTTTTGTATTTTGTTCCGGCACAATGGCGGCACAGTGGTAAAATCGCGCTCCAGAATTTTTCAAGATTGAGTTTTTCATGCTTTCCACCGCCAACATCACCATGCAATTCGGGGCCAAACCCCTGTTCGAGAACGTCTCCGTCAAATTCGGCAACGGCAACCGCTACGGCCTGATCGGCGCGAACGGTTGCGGCAAATCCACCTTCATGAAGATTCTGGGCCGCGATCTGGACCAGACTTCAGGCGAGGTCATGCTGGACAAGACCGAGCGACTGGGCAAATTGCGCCAGGACCAGTTCGCCTATGAAGACAATCGCGTGCTGGATGTGGTGATGATGGGGCATGACGAGATGTGGGCGGTGATGTCGGAACGCGATGCGATCTACGCGAACCCGGATGCCTCCGAAGAAGACTACATGCGTGCAGCCGATCTGGAGGCTGAATTCGCCGAATACGACGGTTACACCGCCGAAGCGCGTGCCGGTGAATTGCTGCTGGGACTGGGTATCGCCATTGAGTTGCATGCCGGCCCGATGCGCGAAGTCGCACCGGGCTTCAAGCTGCGCGTGCTGCTGGCACAGGCGCTGTTTTCCAACCCGGACATCCTGCTGCTGGACGAGCCAACCAACAACCTCGACATCAATACCATACGCTGGCTGGAAAATATCCTCAATGCACGCACCTGCACCATGGTCATCATCTCGCATGACCGGCACTTTCTGAACAGCGTGTGCACCCACATGTCCGACCTGGACTACGGCAAGATCACCACCTTCCCCGGCAACTACGACGACTACATGCTGGCTTCCGCGCAGGCGCGCGAACAGCAATCGGCGGACAATGCCAAGGCCAAGGAAAAAGTCGCAGAACTGAAAGCCTTCGTGGCACGCTTCTCGGCCAATGCCTCCAAAGCCAAACAGGCCACCTCGCGCGCGCGCCAGATCGACAAGATCAAGATCGAAGACATCAAGCCTTCCACCCGCCAGTACCCGTTCATCCGTTTCGAATATGACGAACGTGAAAAGCTGCATCGCACCGCCGTGGAAGTTGAAAATCTGACCAAGGGCTTCGATCGCCCGCTGCTCTCCAGTGTCAATTTCCGCATCGATGCGGGTGACAAGGTCGCCATCATCGGCCCCAACGGCATTGGTAAAACCACGCTGTTGCGCTGTCTGGTAGGCGATCTGCAAGCCGATTACGGCATCATCAAATGGACGGACAAGGCCAAGGTCGGCTACTACGCGCAGGACAGCTCGTCCGAATTTGCAGATAACAAAATCATGACCGACTGGATGACCTACTGGCGCGGCCCGAATGACGACGATCAGACCGTGCGCGCCACGCTGGGACGTCTGCTGTTCTCCGGCGACGATGCACATAAGCCGGTCAACGTGCTGTCCGGCGGTGAAAAGGGACGCCTGTTGTTCGGCAAACTGATGCTGCAACGCAACAACGTGCTGCTGATGGACGAACCGACCAACCACATGGATATGGAATCCATCGAATCGCTCAACACCGCACTGCTCGAATACAAGGGCACGGTGATCTTCGTCAGCCACGACCGCGAATTCGTGTCATCGGTAGCCACGCGCATTATCGAAATTTCTGCCAAGGGCGTCACCGACTACCACGGCACCTATGAAGAATATCTGCGCGATCAGGGAATGTCGATTTAGCCAATCTAAACAGCGTCATTCCCGCGAAAGCGGGAATCCAGCTCATCATGGATTGCTCGCGCAGCGAGACCACACCGGGGTTTTGTCCGCTACGCGTGGCTTTTATATTGTCTGGATTCCCGCTTTCGCGGGAATGACGGGAGCTACCAAGTGACAACTTTTTCGGGTGCAATCGGCGTTTTTGATTCCGGGGTCGGCGGGCTGTCGGTGCTGCACCACATCCGCCGGACTCTGCCGGACGAGCGCCTGATCTATGTCGCCGATTCCGCTCATGTGCCCTATGGTGACAAGTCACCGCACTACATCGAACAGCGTTCGATTGCCCTCACCCGTTTCCTGATTTCTCAAGGCGCAGATGCCATCGTCATCGCCTGCAACACCGCCACCGCCGCTGCGGCGGCAAGTCTGCGCCGGCAGTTTGACCTTCCCATCATCGGCATGGAACCTGCCGTCAAGCCCGCCGTAGCGGCAAGCCACAGCGGCGTGGTCGGCGTGCTGGCGACCACAGGCACGCTGGAAAGCGCGCGTTTCGCTGCCTTGCTGGAACGCTATGCCGGAGCAGTCAAGATCGTCACACAAGGCTGTCCCGGCCTGGTCGAACAAGTGGAACTGGGCGAGCTACACGGCGAAAAAACGCGCGACCTGATCGCGCGCTACACTGCGCCATTGCTGGATCGCGGCGCAGATACGCTGATTCTGGGCTGCACCCATTATTCCTTCCTCGCCCCGCTGATTCGCGAGGTGGTAGGCGAAGATATCGTACTGGTGGATACCGGCGCGGCCGTTGCGCGGCATTTGCAGCGCCGCCTCCAGAGCGAGTTACCCGCACGTATCACTGGCGATGCCTCACTCCAGTTCTGGACCAGTGGAGATGCGGCGCAAGCCACCCGCATCATGTCACTATTGTCGGGCGAAGACCTCAGCGTGCGGCCCCTACCGCACGCGTTTGCCAGCAACTGACAGCTTGCTAAATCACCCCTAACATCACCAGCGCAATAAACGCGGCAAACAGGGCAAAGTGACTGATGCCTTCGATGGCGTTGGTTTCACCGTCGTGCAGGTTGTTCATCACGGCGAGGAAAGTCAGCAGCAGCATGCCGCCCTGCACCGGCGTCAAGGCCATCTCGATACGCTCGCCGTTGAACAACGCGATGGCCTCGATCACCGGCAAAGTCAGCAGCACCGTGGCGAGCGAAGCACCGAGCGCGATATTGACGGTGGTCTGCATGCGGTTCTGCTGCGCCGCCTTGAGCGCCGTGAGTATCTCCGGGCTGGCGGAGATCAGCGCCACCAGCACCGCCGGGATAGACTTGGGCAAGCTGCTGCCTGTGAGCCCGGCATCCAGCAACACGGATAACACTTCCGACAGCAGACCGACCAGCACGACCGCACCCAGCATAATCGCGATATGCAGACTATTCGGGCTATGCGCTTCATCGTGCGCTTCTTCTTCGGTTTCGGCCGAATATTCGAAGAATTTACGATGCTCAACCGTCTGCAAGCGCAGGAAAGCGATATACATCACCACCATCACACACACCGAGAAAGCGGAATAAACCAACCATTGCTCATCGGGCACGAAGTCCGGGATGAACATGCCGATGCCAATCGCGACCAGCAGCATGGCGATGAAGGAATTGGCCGAATCCACATTATATTTGCTGCTGCCGTGCTTGAGCCCGCCAACGATGGCGGCCAGCCCGAGAATACCGTTGATATCGAACATAATCGCAGCGAACACGGTATCGCGCGCCAGAGTCGGATTCGGTGCGCCTTGCAGCAACACAATCAGTATCACCACCTCTACCGACACCGCTGCGGTGGTCAGAATGAGCGTGCCATAGGGCTCGCCGAAGCGTATCGCCAGCACTTCCGCGTGATGGGCGATGCGGAATGCCACACCGATCACTGCGGCAAGTATCACCAGCAACAGCCCCCAAAGCAGCACGCCGCCCTGCGCCACGGCGCTATGTTCAAGTGCAAAACCCAAGCCCAGCAAGACAAGTGCGATGGCAATGGGAAACTCAGACTTCAAATATTTCATGGCAGTACTTTCAGTCAACAATCACAATGGAGCAACAATATTATCCGGCCTGTGCGGAAAATTTTGCCGCACACTATCGTATTCACGCCTTTTGAGCAACTTGCAACAAGTGGGAAGCATTGCCGAATCCGGCCAGATTACCGACTTTATACAAAAACCACGGCGTTATCCGCTAAAATCCGCGCAATACACAAGGAAAGCACCGCATGAACACTGACCGCCGCTACACCCTGACCATTTCCTGCCCCGACCGCGCGGGCATCATCGCCGCGGTGAGCGGCTTCATCGCACAACACGGCGGATTTATCGTCGAGGCGAGTTATCACACCGAACTGGAGGCGCAACGCTTCTTCATGCGTCAGGAGGTACGCGCCGATTCGCTGCCGTTCGATGCGGACGAGTTCAGCCGCCGTTTTGCGCCGCTGGCAGAAGAATTCGGCATGGACTGGCAGCTGGCCGATTCCGCACGCAACAAGTGTCTGGTGATTCTGGTGAGCAAACAGGACCATTGTCTGAACGATCTGCTGCATCGCTGGCGTAGCGGCGAATTGCGGGTGGATATTCCCTGCGTGATTTCCAACCATGAAGATTTGCGCAGTTTCGTCGAGTGGCACGGCATCCCGTTTATCCGCGTGGATATGCAGGACAAGCTGGCCGCCTTTGAAAAAATCGCCGCCTTGTTCGATGAATACCGGGGCGACACCATGGTGCTGGCGCGTTTCATGCAGATTGTGCCGCCTTTCCTGTGCCGGCGTTATGCGGGGAAAATCATCAACATCCATCACAGCTTTTTACCGTCCTTCGTCGGCGCAAAACCCTATCACCAGGCCTATCTGCGCGGCGTGAAGCTGATCGGTGCGACTTGCCATTACGTCACCGACGAACTGGATGCCGGGCCTATCATCGAACAGGACACCGTGCGCATAGACCACGGCGACACGGTAGACGATCTGGTGCGCTACGGACGCGACATCGAGAAAACCGTACTGGCACGCGGCCTGCGCTATCACGTGGAAGACCGCATTCTGGTATGCGGCAACAAGACGATAGTATTCAAATAATGCATCCGGCAAAAGCCGGAATGATGTGTTGAAGTTGCGTGCGATTCTGCCAGAACGGTTTAAGGATAAACGGTGTTTACCTGCCCATCATTGCCATGAAGTCTCTACCATGCGCGTAAACTCAGCTTGGGAGCTTCACAGCAATAAAGCGGATGTTCGGGAATGCTGTTGTGTGGACGCAGCGGTCATTGAATGTATGTATAATTTTTCCAACCCCACCGTCGCCGATTGAAATATTTCGTGGGATATAGTGATGTCGTTTTTTCTGACAAGGATGGTGTGTTCATGAGAACCGACCCTTTAAAAATCAACGCTTTGGAATTATCCGCCAAGATTATGCGACAATCAACGCCAGATTATCCGACACATTTGGTGTCTAGTTACGTAGAGGTCGTAATTTAACCATATTATTTACCATACGTTTATATGGCTAATATTCCCGATACATGCTAGGCTTGTCGCATGAACAAAACACGGTTTGAATGGGATGCAGACAAGGATGCTGAAAACCAGGAAAAGCATGGTGTGCCTTTTTCTTTGGCACAGCATGCATTCGCTAACCCTCAACGTGTGATTGCTGAAGACCTCGCTCATAGCAAAACTGAAAAACGCTTCTTTTGTTTTGGTGAAGTTGACGGTGGAATACTCACTGTGCGTTTTACCTATCGCGGCGGTGTGATTCGAATCTTTGGTGCTGGCTACTGGCGTAAAGGAAAGACAATTTATGAAAACCAAAATTAAATATACCAACGAACCTATTGAGGCTAAAGTCATTATGGACTTTCTCCCCCCACCTGAGGAGCTCGCGTTCCGAGAAGAGGGGGTAAAAGTTACTATTGCTTTAAGTAAAAAGAGTATCGAATTTTTCAAATCTGAAGCTTCAAAGCATCATACGCAGTATCAACGCATGATCAGGAAACTCATCGATACTTATGTTGATACCTATGCAGAGCCTCTAACCCGGCGTTCAAGCGGGACGCCGCAGAAGCGCGGCGCCCCTTAGCTTCACGTTGAGGGAACGCAGCCATTTCGGAGTAGAATTTAGCCCACTCGCTTGAATTGAACTAGAGGACAAAATGAATTTCACCATTGAACACGAACAAGAATCAGATGGACGTTGGCTGGCCGAAGTTCCTGAGTTGCCGGGTGTCCTTGCTTACGGTGCGACATCGCAGGAAGCAATGTCCAAGGCGGAAGTTCTGGCCCTTCGCGTAATTGCTGACCGGCTTGAGCACAGCGAAAGCCGCCCCTTCGCCATAAACATTTCCATCCCGATTGCCGCATGAGCCAGTGGCCCTCGGTTAAAGCCAAGCGCCTTCTCTCGGCGCTGCTACGGCTTGGCTGGCAAATTAAACGGCAATCCGGTTCGCACAAAACACTTGCCCGAAATAACTGGCCTGATTATATTTTTGCATTCCATGATGGTGACGAAATCGGCCAAAAAATGCTGGCGCGCATAGCAAAGCATACAGGCCTGTCTCCAAGTGATCTCTAGCCCCAAACCGTTATTCAACCCGGACTGTGCAAAGATCGCAATGCCGCAGGGGCATTCCCACGGAATATAAGGGCGATACATCGCCTATTCCTGAATGAAAGGTCTTCCCCGATATCATTGGTGCTAAAGCACCTAATTCTGGCGTGAAAGCGCGTAGCGCTGGTTAGCCCCACGTTATGCGGCAACAAGACCATCGTCTTTAAATAGCGGAACTTTTCCGTGCGCCCTTGTCGGATACACCGTCACTTACACTAAAATTTCTGGATGTCCGCACCCTCTAGCACGACCCACATAGGCAATTATTCCATCGTGAAACTATTGGGCAGTGGTGCGACCTCCAATGTGTATCACGCGCAGCACGTCAAAACGCTCGCGTCGGTCGCCATCAAGCAACTGCGCCGTGGACGCCAGTCCGAGATATACAAAGCCATGTTCGCCACCGAGGTGGAACTGGGACTCAAGATGCATCACAAAAACATCGTCCATGTGCTGGATGCCGATCTGAACGAAAAAAGCGGTGCCTATCTGGTGATGGAATACATCAACGGTGTATCGCTTGAAAACAATGATCGCGACGACACGCTATTACCCATCCATACCGTGTTATCCGTGGTCGAACAGGTCGCCAATGCCTTGCGCTATGCGGCGGAACTCGGTGTCGTTCACCGCGACGTGAAGCCCGGCAATATCATCCTGAGACCTGACGGGGTCGCCAAACTGGCCGATTTCGGTTGCGCAATTCCGGCCAGCGAGATGGGCGCCGTGGTGGCGGGCAGCCTGGCCTATATGTCTCCGGAACAACTGGACGGGGATGCGCTCGATCAGCGCGCCGACATCTATGCGCTGGGGGCAGTGCTTTACCGTCTGCTGACAGGCAAACACACTTTTGAAGCCGAGACTGAATTCGATGCGCGGATTGCCATTCACAACTTTCCCATCACGCCGATAGCGACTTATCGCCAGGGATTGCCCAGGGAATTGACTGCCGTCATCGAGCGCGCATTGGAAAAAAACAAGGACCAGCGCTACGCCACATGGGATGAATTCATTCGCGACTTCGGCAATGCGGCGCACAAAATACGCATGTCCGACTATGACATGGACTTGTATCGCGGCTTCAGCATGTCCACGCAGTCCGTGTTATCCCGTTATATGTCGGCAGATCGCGCGTTTTCCCGTAGCGGATTTTCGCGCAGCACCCTGCCGGAATCCTACGGGGTGTAAGCAGACCTAATGGCGCTCCAGCAGACGGCGTATTTCCGGCACACAGGAACCACAATTAGTGCCTGCCTTCAGGCACTGCCCCACCGCTTCGACGCTTTCCAGTCCCTGCGTTTGAATGGCATTCAGTATGGATTTCTCGCCGACACTGAAACAGGCGCACACGATATGTCCCGTATCGCCTCCCTTGGGAGGACGCGCGGCCAGTAATCCGGCCAGGTCTGACGGTTCCAGCTGACGC
Source organism: Gallionella sp. (assembly GCA_030652475.1). GTDB lineage: Bacteria > Pseudomonadota > Gammaproteobacteria > Burkholderiales > Gallionellaceae > Gallionella. The sequence goes on from JAUSAO010000004.1 coordinate 13,546, forward strand.
TGACTGAACAGGCTGGCGAGCCATTCCCGTTCCGGCAAACGATGATCCGGCGCGATGAAAAACACCGCCTCCAGTTTGCCGTCCTGCAAACAAGCAGCACGGTAACGCCCCATCGCCGCATCGCGATATTCCAGCCATTCTCCCGCACTGCCTGATGCGCTTTGTATCCAGCCACGCCAGTCACCCGGCAACACGTCCCCGGCGATCTCGTGTCGCCAGTAAGCCGTACCCCGTGAACTGGCACAGTAACGGGTATCCGGTAATTCCAGCCGAACGCGGCTGAGCACAAAACCCTGCCAGGCCGGCTGATAGGACTCCACCCGCACGGGCGTGTGTTTGGATTCCGGCTGACCGGAAATCGGATCGGTGATCGGCGCGACCAGCGCGTCCACACGCGCCGATTTGGCATGCGCATCGCTCCAGTGCATAGGCACGAACACCGAACCTGGCCGCTGATCTTCACTGACCTGTATGCGCGCCAGCATGCTGCCGTGACGACTGGTCAGGCGCGCCAAGCCGCCATGGGCAAGCTGATAGCCTTGCGCGTCAGACATTTGCACTTGTACGAAAGGTTCCGGCAGATGTGCGTTCAGACGCGGCACCTTGCCGGTACGGGTCATGGTGTGCCATTGGTCGCGTATCCGTCCGGTATTCAGCACCAGCGGGAAATCGACATCCGCCGCCACCGCAGGTGGTCGCGGCGCGACGGCGATCATGCGCGCGCGACCGTTGGGTGTGTAAAAGCGGCCATCGGCAAACAGCCGCGCCGTTCCATTCGGTGCATGATTATTTATCGGCCATTGCGCAGGCGTCAGCACGTCGTATTGCTCATCGCTCAATTCAGACCAGGCGCTGATGTCGAAGGCTCGCAGATTTTTGTTTTCAAAACCCGACAGACGTGCGTGTTCGCGGAATATCTGCGCGGGCCTGGTGTAGGAAAACGCCCCGGCATAGCCCATCCGTTGTGCAACCTGGGAGATGATCCACCAGTCCGGCCGCGCTTCGCCCGATGCGGGCAACAAGGCGCGCTGCCGGGAAATGCATCGTTCGGAATTGGTCACCGTGCCATCCTTCTCGCCCCAGCCCGTGGCAGGTAGCAGAATGTCGGCGCAGGCCGTCGTGTCGGTGTGCTGTACGCAATCGGACACCACCACCAACTCGCAATCCAGCAGGGCGGCACGCACCCGATCCGCATCCGGCATGCTGACTACCGGATTGGTGCCCATGATCCACACTGCCTTGATCTTGCCATCGGCGATGGCCTGGAACATATCCACGGCTTTCAGACCCGGTGAATGTGCGATGTTGGGCGCGTTCCAGAAACGCGCCACCCGATCCACACTGGCCGGATCGGAAAAATCCATATGTGCAGCCAGTTGATTGGCCAGACCGCCCACTTCCCGCCCGCCCATCGCATTGGGCTGGCCGGTTACCGAAAAAGGCCCCATGCCGGGACGCCCTATGCGTCCGGTGGCCAGGTGCACATTGAGAATCGCGTTGGCTTTATCCACGCCACTGGAGGATTGGTTGATGCCTTGCGAGAAAATAGTCACGGTGCGCTCGGTACGCGCAAATAATTGATAAAACTCGCTTAGCTGTGTCTCGGCAAGGCCGCAAATTCGCGCCGCTTTCGGAATTGATCCAATTTCGCGCGCCGCCGCAAAGGCAGCGGCAAAGCCCTCCACATGCGCCTCGACATAAGCCAGATCGAGCGCGTCCTCGCGGCGCAAATTATGCAGCAGACCGTTGAACAGATACGCATCCGCCCCCGGTGCAATCGCCAGATGTAAATCCGCGATGTCACACGTCGCAGTACGACGTGGGTCAACCACGACCACCTGCATTTCGGGTCGCGCCTTTTTTGCGGCGGCCAGGCGCTGATACAGCACCGGATGCGCCCACGCATAGTTGGAACCTACAATGACAATCAGATCGGCAAGTTCGACGTCTTCATAGCACACCGGCACGGCATCGGCACCGAAGGCGCGCTTGTGTGCCGCCACCGCCGTGGACATGCACAGCCGCGAATTGGTGTCAATATTTCCGCTGCCGATATAGCCCTTCATCAGCTTGTTGGCAACGTAATAGTCTTCGGTCAACAACTGCCCGGACACGTAAAAAGCGACCGCATCCGGCCCGTGTTCGGCGATAATTTTTTTGAACCCGGAAGCGACACACTCCAGCGCATCCTCCCAGGAGGTGCGGCGATTATTTACCAGTGGGTAGAGCAATTTCCCTTCTGTATCCAGCGTGTCAGCCAACGCGATGCCTTTTGAACACAGCCGTCCGGAATTAGCCGGGTGCTGTTTGTCGCCGACCAGCCTGATTCCCTCTGCCTCAATATTGACCACCACACCACAGCCCACCCCGCAATACGGACAGGTAGTCTGGATTGAGCCCGCAAGGGGCTTCCCCGCACAACTAAGCCCGCAAGGGGCTTCCCTCGGAGCTACGGAGATGAATCTCTTGCTCCTGAATGAAGGGGGCTGCGCCCCAAGTTGCTGCGTGAAGGCCTGAGAGTTTTGAGAGTTCACTTGCAGCCCTTTACCTCGTCACTCACTTCGAGAAACAACACGCCGTGGGCAACCCGCACCTCATGCCGGTGCGCGCAGCCCTTATCCGGTGCGACGGCCTCGCCCGACTCCAGATCAATGACCCAGTTATGCATCGGACAGGTAACGCGTGTGCCGTGCACGATGCCTTGTGAAAGCTGCCCGCCCTTGTGCGGACAACGATTGTTCAACGCGAACACTTGATCGTCCACGCTGCGAAACAGCGCGATCTCGCCCGTTGCAGTCTTGACGACTCGCGAACCCTGCCGGGGTATGTCTTGCAGATTGCCTACTTGTATCCAGTTCATTTTTGCACCTCATTTTTTGTAGCAACCGTCGCCAGTGCCGCGAATTCATGTGCATCTTTACCTTCGGCGCGTTCCTTCCAGGGATCATCCTGCGAGTAACGCTGGGATTCGAGGAAGCGTGCATACAATTCAACCCGCCCTGCCGCATCATCGACGATGTACTGTTTGACGTAGGCCAAACCGACGCGCTCTATCCAGTGCGCGGTGCGATCCAGATATTGCGCCTGCTCACGATACAGCTGCATGAAAGCGCCGCAATATTCCAGCACCTGTTCTTCCGTTTCAACCTTGCAGAGGAAATCGGTGACGCGCACCTTGATCCCGCCGTTGCCGCCGACGTGAATCTCATAGCCTGAATCCACGCAGACGATGCCAAAGTCCTTGATGGTCGCCTCGGCGCAATTGCGCGGACACCCGGAAACGGCAATTTTAAATTTATGGGGAGTCCACGAACCCCAGGTCATTTTCTCCACCTTGATGCCCAGGCCGGTGGAGTCTTGCGTGCCGAAGCGACACCATTCCGACCCCACGCAGGTCTTCACGGTACGCAACGACTTGCCGTAAGCATGGCCGGACACAAAGCCCGCCTCAACCAGCTCGCCCCACATCTTGGGAAGATTTTCTTTAGTGATACCGTATAAACCGATGCGCTGCCCGCCGGTGATATGAACGGTAGGAACCTCATGCCGTTCGGCGATTTCGGCAATCGCACGCAATTCGGCTGGCGAGGTCACGCCGCCCCAGATGCGCGGAATCACGGAATAGGTGCCGTCTTTCTGGATATTGGCGTGCACACGTTCGTTGATGAAGCGCGAACGGCTGTCGTCCTGATATTCGCCGGGCCAGGCGGTCATCAGGTAATAATTCAGTGCGGGGCGGCAAATATGACAGCCATCCGGTGTTTTCCATTGCAGTGCCCGCATTAAATCGGGAATGTTCTTCGCCCCCAGATCGCGTATGGCCTGCGGCATATCCTGATGCGCGGACTCCGTACAGGCGCAGATCGCCTTCTTGCTCGATTTGGCAGAATAATCGCCGCCCAGGGTATTGGCCAGAATGGCTTCTACCAGACCGGTACACGAGCCGCAGGAAGCGGATGCCTTGGTATGGGCGCGTACCTCTTCCAGCGTAAACAGCTTTTTATCGATGATGGCGCTGACGATGGTTCCCTTGCATACGCCATTACAACCACAAATTTCCGCCGTATCCGGCATGTTCGCCACGCTGGACACCCCGCCGCGACCGGAGTCCCCCAGATGCATTTGCCCGAACAGAATGTGCTCACGCATCTCCGTGATGTCAGTCCCGTCGCGCATCAGCTGGAAATACCAGGGGCCGTCCATGGTTTCGCCATAGAGAACGGCGCCGCGCAGTTTGTTGTCGCGCAATACCAGCTTTTTATATACGCCGCGCGCCGAATCCTGCAACAGCAGCTCTTCATCTCCCGGGCCGGGATTGAAATCACCGGCAGAAAACAAATCGATGCCCGTCACCTTGAGTTTGGCTGAGACCGAAGAGCCTTCATAACGCATCCTGCCGTAACGGGCCAGGTGGTTCGCCGCCACTTTGGCCTGCTCGAACAAGGGAGCGACCAACCCGTAGGTCTGCCCGCGATGCTGAACGCATTCACCGACCGAATATATTTTCGGGTCAAAAGTCTGCATCGTATCGCTGACCACGATACCGCGTTCGCAATGGATGCCGGCTGATTGAGCCAGGGCGATGTTGGGGCGTATGCCTGCGGCCATCACCAGCAGATCAGCCTCGATTTCCTCGCCATCCTTAAAGCGCAGACCGCTAACCTTGTCGTCACCCAGAATTGCCTCGGTCTGGCGTGACAGGTAAAACTTGAGCCCGCGTTTTTCCAGCGCTTCCTTCAACAGACCGCCACCCACCTTGTCCAACTGGCGCTCCATCGGCCAGTCGCACAGATGCACCACCGACACTTCCATGCCTTGCAAGGACAAGCCATTTGCGGCTTCCAGACCCAGCAACCCGCCGCCGATCACCACCGCGCGCCTGCCGGTCTTGGCAGCTGCAAGCATTTTCTCGACATCATCTATGCTGCGATACGCCAGCACGCCGGGAAGGTTCATGCCCGGTATCGGCAGCATGATAGGATTTGAACCGGTTGCGATCAGCAAACGGTCGTAGGGCACAACCATGCCATCCTCGGTTTCAACCTGACAGCGCACCCGGTCTATCTTGTTCACCGTCTTGCCGACATGCAGCGTGATGTTATTTTCCTCGTACCAGCTCCAGTCATTCAACACGGTATCCTGAAATTTCATCTCACCGGACAGCACCGGGGAAAGCAAAATGCGGTTGTAATTAGGCTGCGGCTCTGCGCCAAATACCGTGATTTCGTATTCATCCGGCGACATCTTGAGCAACTCCTCAAGCGTACGTATTCCCGCCATGCCGTTACCAATAACCACCAGTCGCTGTTTTTGCTTGTTCATCTGTCCCCCTTTAAACAAAATTCAATAAATGTCCGGTACCAACAAGCAAATCCTGTGCCACTTTATAAAAATGCGCTTCATCCGCATAAAGCAGGACGTTAAAAACCTCACTGGGTGACTGATAAAAATGCCTCGCATCGCTGATAGTGACGTGCATAAACAACAAAATACCCACAGATAAAGTGCGTCCCGGCCACAGCCATACCCCTGCCAAAACAAGGTCAATTCAAGCCTTGCCGACTGCGCAGCGCACCAACTGTGCACATTTCATATTTCTATGCACCAAAACGCGCCACTTTGGCAGCGCTCCTGCGAATACGGCAGGGTTCGGGACCGTTTTAATGGCATCCAGTACCGATTCGGCCCCGCGCCGCACTAAAAGGGTGCCACGAACCTGCATCCAACCCGGTTGCATTTCCGTTAAATAAACCAATAAAACAGCAAGATAGGAAATACTTACCTGCTCTGGCATAACTATTGCTTTTGCATCCAGGCAATAGCACATTCAAAAATAGCTCTTCAATGATGCAACCGTATTGATTTTAATTTAGAGAGGAAAGAGCATGTCTTATTTAGTCCCTTCAGAGTTTGTTACAAAAATGGTGGATGCCGGAGAGTCCAAAATTTTCATGTCAACCAGAGATACGCTGATCAGGTCTTATATGGCCGGCGCCATTCTCGCCCTGGCTGCCGTATTTGCAATTACCGTTGCCGTTCAAACTGGATCTGCGCTTGTAGGCGCCATGCTTTTTCCTGTCGGGTTTTCCATGCTGTATTTAATGGGCTTCGATCTGCTGACCGGTGTGTTTGTTTTAACGCCGCTTGCCTTATTTGATAAGCGTCCGGGTGTCACCATCGGCGGCATTTTGAGAAACTGGGGATTAGTCTTTGTAGGCAATTTTGCGGGGGCGATTACCGTGGCCGTAATGATGGCGATTGTCTTTACCTATGGATTCTCCATTGAACCCGGTGAAGTAGGCAAAAAGATAGCCGGCATTGGTGAATCGCGCACGCTGGGCTACAAGGAATACGGTGCCGCAGGTATGCTGACACTCTTTATCAAAGGCATGCTGTGCAACTGGATGGTTTCATTAGGCGTCGTTGGTGCGATGATCTCCACCACCGTAAGCGGCAAGGTAATCGCGATGTGGATGCCCATCATGCTGTTCTTTGCGATGACCTTCGAGCATTCTGTTGTAAACATGTTCCTGTTCCCATCGGCATTGATCCTCGGCGGAAATTTCTCCGTGATGGATTACCTCATCTGGAATGAGATCCCTACCGTTCTGGGAAATCTGGTGGGCGGCCTTGCATTTACCGGCTTGACTTTGTATACCACACACATCAGAACCGCACCCAAGCGTTCCTTTAGTTAAGCGTCATTAAACCGATAAACCTCAGCCCTGACAGGGCTGAGGCTCTGAGGCTCTGAGGCAAAATTAAATCCGCAAAGGAAACACCATGACACGCAACGATGTTACCGAACTTATCATCACGCAGAAATTGAGCAAAAATCTGACTTGGCCCGAACTGGCAAAAAGCATAGGGATGAGCAAGGAATGGACAACAGCGGCTCTACTGGGGCAGATGACACTCACTGCACAACAGGCCGCCAAAATTGGTGCGATGCTGGACTTGCCCGCTGAGGCGATTATTCAGCTGCAAGTTGTTCCCTACAAGGGTTCGCTGCCCACCTCAGTGCCAACCGACCCGCTGATCTACCGTTTCTACGAGCTGGTCAATGTCTATGGCACTACCTTTAAGGCACTGATCCACGAAGAATTCGGTGACGGCATTATGAGCGCCATCGATTTCAATATGGATATTCAGCGCGAAGCTGACCCAAAAGGCGATCGCGTTAAAATCGTGATGAGTGGCAAGTTTCTTCCTTACAAGAGTTACTGATCATTCATGATGAATGGCTGAGACAGCTTCGGTATAAAAATGTCCACCCAATTAAAAATATCTGCAGGGCAACACTCTGACAAAGGGCGCAAGGAAATCAATCAGGATTTTCACGGCATTTATACGCCTGAAGAGCCTCTTTTGACTTCCAAGGGAATTGCCATTGCGCTAGCCGACGGAATCAGCAGTAGTCAGGTAAGCCAAATTGCCAGCGAAACGGCCGTTAAAAGCTTTTTAGCGGATTATTTTTGCACTTCGGAAGCCTGGTCGGTAAAGAAGTCGGCACAACGCGTATTGATGTCAACCAACTCCTGGTTGCATTCACAGACACAGCAGAGTCAGCACCGTTACGATAAAGACAAAGGCTATGTATGCACATTAAGTGCCCTCATTATCAAATCCACAACGGCGCATATTCTTCATGTGGGCGATGCACGCATCTACCGGTTACGCGACGATACGCTGGAGCAATTGACCACAGATCATCGACACTGGATTTCGCCTGAAGAAAGCCAGTTGAGCCGTGCTTTTGGCATTAATCCGCAACTTGAAATCGATTATCAAATGCTGCCAGCGGATAAGGGCGATATATTTTTTCTGGCGACTGATGGTGTTTATGAATACGCCCAGGCAAATTTCATAATCAATACTATCCATGAATATGAAAATGATCTGAATGAGGCGGCGAAAATAATCGTAGGCGAAGCTTACGAACAAGGCAGTACGGACAACCTCACTGCTCAGATCATCAGGATTGATGCCTTACCCAGTCAGGATGAAAATGAGATTTATCAGAAATTAACCGAACTGCCCTTCCCGCCGATATTGGATGCCCGAACGTTTTTTGATGGTTACCAAATTATCAGGGAGGTGCACGCCAGTAGCCGCAGTCATGTTTATCTGGCAATTGATACCGAAACAAACACTCAAGTCATCATAAAAACCCCCTCAATTGACCTCCGCGCTGATCCGGCCTACCTTGAGCGATTTCTGATGGAAGAATGGATCGCCCGGCGAATAAACAGTGCTTATGTACTCAAGCCATGCTTACAGACCCGAAAACGCAACTATTTCTACATCGTCACCGAATTTATTGAAGGACAGACATTGGCGCAGTGGATGATTGACCATCCGAAGCCCGACGTAGAAACCGTGCGTGGAATCGTTGAACAAATTGCCAAAGGATTGCTCGCTTTTCACCGGATGGAAATGCTGCACCAGGATTTAAGACCAAACAACATCATGATCGACAACACGGGCACGGTGAAGATCATTGATTTTGGTTCGACGAGCGTGGCCGGCATTACGGAAATTACCACCAGCCTGGCACAAAACAATATATTGGGCACTGCACAATACACCGCGCCCGAATATTTTCTGGGTGAAGCAGGTTCATCTCGTTCGGATATATTTTCCTTGGGGGTGATTAGCTATCAAATGCTGACCGGCAAACTGCCCTATGGCACTCAAGTAGCAAAATCCAGAACAAAAGCGGCGCAAAGAAAACTAAGATACGACTCGGCACTCGATGATGATCGTGAGATCCCCGCCTGGATTGATGAGGCGCTAAGGAAAGCCGTCCATCCGAACCCATACAAGCGTTACGAGGAATTGTCCGAATTCATGTTTGACCTGCGTCATCCGAACAAGGACTTTCTAAATAAAACACGAGCACCACTATTAGAACGCAATCCGGTCATTTTCTGGCAAGGCATTTCATTTATCCTGCTCATTATTATTTTCACAATATTGTCGACCAAGTGACACGAGTCATGCCCACGCCTGCCCGTCACCCCCCCTTCCGATAGCGCACCAACTTTGCGCATTTCGCCGTTGCCACGCACCAGGAGTGCGTTATTCCAGCCGAATTCCCATTTCTTTCCCGGCAATGAATGCGCGCCCAAGCCGCACCAGCTCGGCAATGCCACATCGATTACCTGACGTTGGCACAAAAATTGCTGTTAAGAATACATTTCCAACTTCAGTGGTATTTAATCATGAGCAAAAGCAGCTTTCTCAAAGCCGGGCATACCCCCACCTTACTGGCGGCGTTCCTCTACTTCGATCTAGCCTTCATGGTTTGGGTCCTGCTGGGCCCGCTCGGCGTGCAAATCGCGGCCGACCTGCAACTCACCCACGCCCAGAAGGGCATGATGGTTGCAACGCCGATTCTGTCTGGCGCGCTGTTGCGCGTTGTCATGGGATTGCTGGTCGATCAGTTGAAGCCCAAGATGGCGGGCGCCATCGGACAAGTCATTGTGATTGCCGCGCTGTTCGTCGCCTGGCAAGTGGGCATACACACGTATGAGCAGGCGCTCATTCTGGGCATCTTTCTGGGTGTCGCCGGCGCGTCTTTCGCTGCCGCGCTGCCGCTGGCCTCGCGCTGGTATCCCGCTGAACATCAGGGTACGGCCCTGGGTATCGCCGGCGCCGGAAATTCAGGCACCGCACTCGCGGCACTGATCGCACCTAGCCTGGCTGTGGCCTATGGCTGGACCAATGTATTCGGCCTGGCGCTGATTCCGCTGACTATCGTGTTCATCATCTACCTGCTCATCGCCAAAAATTCCCCTGAATGTCCGTCACCAAAATCGCTGGGTGAATATATCGCGGTCTTGAAGGACAAGGATGCCTGGTGGTTCATGTTTTTCTACTCGGTCACCTTTGGCGGCTTCGTCGGCCTCGCTTCATCGCTGACCATCTATTTCAACACCCAATATGGCCTGGATGCCAAAACCGCCGGCTTTTTCACCGCCGCCTGTGTCTTCGCAGGCTCCATGGTACGACCGATAGGCGGCAACATCGCTGACCGCATAGGCGGGGTCAAATCACTGACTGTCATGTACCTGCTGGCCGCCATTTTCCTTACCATCGTCAGCTTTGGCCCTGCCAGTGCCTGGACCGCGCTTGCTGTGTTTGTACTGGCCATGCTGAGCCTCGGCATGGGCAATGGCGCCGTGTTCCAGCTGGTGCCGCAGCGTTTCCGCAAGGAAATCGGCGTGATGACCGGCATGGTCGGCATGGCAGGGGGCATCGGCGGTTTCTATCTCGCCTCCAGCCTCGGCTACTCCAAGCAGGTGACCGGCAGTTATCAGACGGGCTTCCTGATTTTTGCCGCGCTGGCCGTGGTCGCACTGATCGGGCTGACTGGCGTCAAGTCGCGCTGGCGCACCACCTGGGGTGCATCGCATCTGACCGCCGCAAAAATATGATGTGGTAATCTCGCGCCATGAGCACCAAACAACCCTCCCTGCGGATTGATCTCGGCCATACCTCGTTGGCTGGCCTGCGCCCGCACAACGAGGACTATTGCGCCGGCGCCACGCCCGATGGCGAGGCGTTGGAGAACAAGGGCATACTCGTTGCGGTAGCCGATGGAGTCGGCGGTCACGCCAATGGTCGCGAGGCCTCGGAATACTGTGTGCGCAGTCTGCTGGCCGACTACTATTCCACACCGGACACCTGGAGCATCCCGCAATCACTGGATAAGGTCATTGTCGCGCTCAATCGCTGGCTGTATTCACACAGCCGTCGCGCACGCGAAACTGCTGGCATGGCCACCACGCTCTCGGCGCTTGTGCTGCGTGGCCGGCGCTATGCCATCGCACATATCGGCGACACCCGCGTCTATCGTCTGCGCAATGCCGAGCTCTCACTGCTCACCAGCGACCATGTGTGGGAGCACCCGGAACTCAATAACGTACTTTCAAGAGCGGTCGGGCTGGATGCCCATCTTTCCGTAGACTATATGGATGGAGAGCTTGCCGAAGGCGATCTCTTCCTGCTCGCCAGCGACGGTGTCTGGAATGTTCTGAACGATGCGCAGCTGATCAAGCTGCTCGAATCCGCCGACAGCGCCGATGATATCGCCGCGCGCATCACTCTGTCGGCTATCGAGGCAGGCACTCAGGACAACTGCACCGCACTGGTGCTCAAAGTCCTCCAGCTGCCCCACGACAGCCTGCGCGACAATGTCGCGAACATAGTCGCACTGCCCCTGCCCGCGCGCCTGAAACCGGGACAGCATATCGACGGCCTGGAAGTGATTGAGATGATTCATGACTCACGCATGACGGTGTTGTACCGCGTGCGCGATCCCCGGAATGGCCAGAACTATGTGCTCAAGACACTGCATGCCAAGGCTGATGCGGCAGACACTGCCGCCATCGCCTATGAGGAATGGCTGGCGCGCCGTGTCGCCAGTGCCGATTTCCCGCAGGTGGTGAACTGGCCGCAACGTTCCTGCCTCTACTACCTGATGACCTGGCATGAAGGGGCCACACTGGGGCGCCATCTTGAAATGGGGCGTCGCTTTACTGCGGTTGAGGCCGCCGAACTTGCTACACGCATACTCAAAGCAGTGGCGGCCCTGCACCGGCTCGGCATCATTCATCGTGACATCAAATCCGACAACCTGCATCTCGGTGCCGATGGCAAACTGCGCGTGCTTGATCTGGGCGTTGCCGCCTCTGACGGCCTGGATGCCGAAGAAATTTTCAACGAGATCAACAACCCGGGCACACCCTCTTTCATGGCACCGGAACTCTACGCCGGCACACCTTCCAATGAGTCCAGCGATCTGTATGCGGTCGGTGTCACCTTGTATCATTTGCTGACACGCAAATACCCGTACGGTGAAATCGAGCCTTTCCAGACGCCCCGTTTTGGCGATCCTATCCCACCGACGCGTTACCGCCCCGACATCCCGGACTGGCTCGAATCCGTGATGCTCAAGGCGGTTGCACGCGATCCGGCTGATCGTTTTGAAACCGCCGAAGAGTTTTTGCTGGCACTGGAACGCGGCGCGCAGCGACCGCTGCGCGTTGCACGCCGCACGCCGCTGTTTAAACGCGATCCGACGCTGGGCCTAAAACTGCTTGCGATCGGCTCGCTGGTGCTCAACCTGCTGCTGCTTTTTCTGCTGCTGGTACGCTGAGCGTTTGCAGCTTGCGGATGGGTTGCACGCCCGCGTGGGAGCGGGCGTCTTTCCCCGTCAGCCATGATCGCATTCGGCGAGGAAGGTGAGTAACTGCTCACGCAAATCATAATAATCCGGATGTTCCAGCAACATCTTGCGTGTGCGCGGACGCGGCAGGTTGATTTCCAGTATCTTGCCCACCTTGGCATTCGGTCCGTTGGTCATCATCACGACGCGGTCGGCAAGCAGAATCGCTTCGTCCACATCATGGGTGACCATCATGGCCGTGACCTTGGTGCGCGTCCAGACTTCCATCAACACCTCCTGCAAGTCCCAACGGGTCAACGAATCCAGCATGCCGAACGGCTCATCGAGCAACAGCATCTTGGGCGAGAGTGCAAACGCACGGGCGATACCGACACGTTGCTTCATGCCATTGGAAAGCTCGGAGGCTTTCTTATCCCACACCTCGGCAAGCCCTACCCGTGCCAGATAATTCTCGATAATATCCCGGCGCTCCTGTTTGCTGGCATGCGGGTAAACCTGCTCCACACCCAGAGCGACATTCTCATAAGCACTGAGCCAGGGCACGAGACTGGGTGCCTGAAACACAATGCCGCGATCCGGCCCCGCGTTGTCGACTTCGCGCCCGTCCAGCACAATGACGCCTTCACTGATATCGTTGAGGCCTGCCATCATGGACAGCACAGTCGACTTGCCACAGCCTGAGTGACCGATAATGGAAATGAACTCGCCCTTGCGTATCTTGAGCTCAAAACCATCAACGACCTTCACCGGCCCTTTAGGGGTAGGATAAATCTTCGATACCTGCGAAAAATCAACATAGCGTTCCACAGCGACGACATTGCGCGGTTTCTGATTCACTTCAAGCTGATGTTCTCGCGAGGTGTTGGGCAGAACCTGTGGCAAGCGGACGACATTACCCTCAGTCGCCGCATTTTTTTCAGAGCCGACCTGCATCAGATACTGGGTTACTTCGCGGCGGATACGCTTGAATTCCGGTGAATGATTGATCGCCGCACGGTCGCGCGGTCGCGGCAAGGTAACGTGAAACTCCGGCCCCAGCGTCGCATTAGGCCCCGGGTTCAGGGGGATAATGCGGTCGGCCATGATGATGCCTTCGTCCACATCGTTAGTGATAAGCACGACGGTTTTTTTCTCCTGACTCCAGATACGGATGATTTCATCCTGCAGTTTGGAACGGGTAAGCGCGTCCAGTGCGCCCAGCGGCTCATCAAGCAACAAAATATCCGGTGAAGCCGCCAGGGCACGCGCCACCGATACCCGCTGGCGCATGCCGCCTGACAGCTCGGACGGCCTTTTATCCATGGCAGGAGTGAGGTTCACCATATCTATGTATTTCTCGACCCGTGCCGTACGCTCCGCCTGAGTAGCCTTGCTGAATACCTGGTCGACCGAAAGCGCCACGTTCTGACGTACCGTCATCCACGGCATCAGGGAATAATTCTGAAAGACCACACCCCGATCCGGCCCCGGCCCGTCGATAGCCTGACCGTTGCACAGCACCTCACCCTCATCAGCCTGCTGCAAACCCGCTATCAACGAGATCAGGGTGGATTTTCCGCTGCCGGAAAAACCGACGATAGCGACGAATTCGCCTTCCCTGATCTGTAGATTGATGTCCTTAAGCACAACCGTGCGCTGCGCACCGGTGCCAAACGATTTGCTGACGCCCTTGAACTCCAGGCTCAGCACCCCTGTCTCCGGTGAAGCAAGCGCCTCATCTGATTCTTTTGCTGCAAGTTGATAGTTGGACATAATTCAATTTTCCTGATTATTCGTCTTAGTCGGAGCGCTGGCCGAAACTGGCCATTTGCTGCAAGGTATGCATGGAGCGGTCGAGCAGAAAACCGACAAAACCGATGGTGAATACCGCTACCATGATGCGTTCCAGCGACTGCGAGCTGCCATTCTGGAATTCATCCCAGACAAACTTGCCCAGACCGGGGTTCTGAGCCAGCATCTCGGCTGCAATCAGCACCATCCAGGCCACACCGAGAGACAGACGCATACCGGTGAAGATTAGTTTGAGCGACGATGGAATAACGATTTTCATCACCTTGGTACGCGTGGACAGACGCAACACTTTGGAAACGTTAAGCAGATCCTTATCTATAGATGCCACACCCAAGGCGGTATTGACCAGCGTCGGCCACATCGAACACAGCGTCACGGTGATCGCCGAAACCAGGAAAGACTTCGCGAACATCGGGTCTGCACTGACATAGAGCGCACTCACTACCAGCGTTACGATGGGCAGCCAGGCCAGCGGCGACACCGGCCGGAAAATCTGGATCAGCGGATTGAGCGCCGCCTGTATCGTTCGATTCAGCCCGCACAGTATTCCGAGCGGCACGGCAATGATCGTCCCCAGCATGAATCCGATGAACACCGTGTAGAGACTGGTGAATATCTGATCCAGATAGGTGGGCTGGCCGGTGTAACGGATGACATCAAATTTCTGCCCCGGATTCTGTGCCATAAACTCGGCACGGCGTCCTTCCTGACGTTCATGAAACTCAGCCTCACGCACCTGCTCGTTGCGATACTCCTGATACAGGTTGCCGGCTTGTCTGGCCACCGCAACCGGCCCGGGCAGCGTGCCCAGCGATGTCTGGACACCACTGGCCGCGACATGCCAGACACCGAGAAAAACGATGATGCCGAGCAACGGTGGCGCGATACTGCGCAAAATTATCCGCGCTCGCGATTCACCATTGGACTGCAGCAGCGCAGCCAAACGTTGCCATAGGGATAGTTGTATTGTCGTACTCATGCTTACCTCACTCTGTTATTTTCGCCCCGACCCGCGCCGGGGCGTTTCCACCCTTTATTTCGGCTGATCGTTGCGCTTCAGGCCAATCTTGAACTTGTTGATGTACTCGTTCGGCTTACGCCCGTCATACACCACACCGTCGATGAAACCGCTTTGCGCACCCTTAAACCCGGTCTCCTTGGAAAAATCCGGAAAATCAGATGCCTTCATCTTGCCTTCGGCGATCAACTCCTTTGCCGCAATGGCATAAATGTCCGGGCGATAAATTTCCTTCGCCATTTTGAGGTACCAGTTATCCGGCTTCGCTTCTGCAATCTGTCCCCAGCGACGCATTTGTGTCAGATACCAGATCGCATCGCTGTAGTACGGATAGGTCGCGTTATAGCGAAAGAACACGTTGAAATCAGGCTCGGCACGCTTGTCCCCTTTTTCATACTCGAAGGTGCCGGTCATGCTATTGGCGATAACTTTTTCGTCTGCGCCCACATATTGAGACTTGGCGATGATCTTTACCGCTTCCATGCGGTTCTTGTTGTTCTGCTCATCCAGCCAGTAACCGGCGCGGATCAGCGCTTTTACGACATGGATGTGGGTATTTGGATTTTTTTCCGCCCACGCCCTGGAAACGCCGAACACCTTCTCAGGATTGTTCTTCTGCACGTCGGCGTCGGTGGCAATCGGTACACCAATACCCTTGAACACCGCCTGTTGATTCCACGGCTCACCCACGCAGTAACCGTCTATCGTGCCCGCCTCCATGGTCGACGGCATCTGTGGTGGCGGTGTCACCGACAACGGCACATCCGCCTTGATGGTGCCGCTGGTGTCGCCCTTGGCTGGCGCGTAATAGCCAGGATGCATGCCGCCTGCCGCCAGCCAGTAGCGTAGTTCGTAGTTATGTGTGGACACGGGAAACACCATGCCCATCTTGAATTGCTTGCCCTGCTTCTTGTAATCGTCGACAACCACTTTGAGATACTTGGGGTCAATCGGATGCACCGGCTTACCGTCCTTCATCGGCAGCTTCTTCTTGAGCTCGTCCCACACGGCGTTGGAAACGGTGATACCGTTGCCGTTCATATCCATACTGAATGCGGTGATGATGTCGGCCTTGGTGCCAAACCCGATAGTAGCTCCAATAGGCTGACCGGCCAGCATGTGCGCGCCGTCCAGTTCACCCGTGACCACACGGTCGAGCAGCACCTTCCAATTCGCCTGCGCCTCAAGCATGACGGACAAGCCCTCATCCTCAAAATAACCTTTCTCGTAGGCAATCGCCAGTGGCACCATATCGGTCAGTTTGATAAAACCAAACTTCAACGACGTCTGCTCTGCCTTGCCAACCGCAGCCTGTGCCATGCCGAGCGGTGCAACACCGCTCAACGCGAACACACAGGCTGCGATTGCGGTCATTTTAAGAAAACCGCGGCGTGTTTTTCCCTTGCCGTCGACGGAAGCTGCCTGTTTATGAGTGCTCTGCATGATTTACTCTCCTTGTATCCGGTTAAATTAAAAACTCACAATTTAAAAACAAAAAGGCGTCCAACTGCGCATGTACGCAGTGGGACGCCTTTGTCCTTTATTTCAAATCTTCCGAACCGCCGTTGATTCGTTGATGCTTATTACAAAGCAATAGTCATGCCAATAATTAAATTCTATATTTATTGCCAATAATCAATATGTTACATATTTATACGTCGGCCTGATGATTTATGCCTGTGCACCAATCGGTATCATCGGTGCGCCAGCCGCCTCAAATTCGTGCGTTTTCTGGTCCAGTCATCACATCGCTGTTACCCACAGAACCTATGACTTTGGCCTCAACGCCAGTTGAATAGCCCAGACCAACCATGCGTATTCCGTTAGAATGCCCCCATGAAACTTGCACACGTATATCAATCTGAAACTACAGCTCTATGGGAAAATATAATTGCTGACATTAAGGCAGAGTATCTGTCTGAGGTTCAACGTTATGCTTAACGATTGGCTCAATAAACTCGCAAAGCTGCGAGTTGACAGGGCTTCAAAGAATCCGGCACCACACAAACCACTTCTTCTGCTTGCCATCCTTGACCAAATAGAGGAAGGCCGCATCACCTCAAACATCGTAAGACTGACACCTGAACTTGCTTTTCGCTTCTTGGGTTATTGGGAAGTTGTTAGCTCCCGAGGCAGATCCGTTGGTCGTGCCGAATTGCCTTTCTTTCACCTTCAAAGCGATGGGTTTCTCAGGCACGTTGCTATTTCAGGTTTAGAGGCTGCACTTGGCAGCATTCGACCAACATCAGTGGAACTATTAAACAAAGTCATTTCACACGCCGAACTTCCAGAAGAGTTTTTCGTATTGATGCAGAACACCGACCATCGCGATGCGGCTCGAAAAATCCTGATTGAAGGCAGCTGGTTTTTTCCAGAAGAAAAAATCAAGCTTTTTACCATGCTGGGTTTGGGTTCAAGCGATTTCGACTTGGACGGCGAATCGATGCAAACTGTGTCAAGAGATGAAGATGTCAAACAGGGTAGAGACATCAGATTTCGACTCCAAATTGTGCCGCTTTATCACTACTCCTGCGCACTTTGTGGAATCAAGATGCTACTGCCATCTGGGATTGCGTTAGTCGAGGCGGCACATATTCACCAGTTTGCACAAAGTAAAAACGACGACATAACCAATGGCATGGCGTTATGCCGTAATCATCACTGGGCATTTGACCAAGGGCTTTGGTCTATAGATACGAGCTTTGAGATAGTGGTTGCTTGCGGTAAATTTGCAGAACAGGCACCAAATCAAACAGGACTGATTTCATATCAATCTAAGCGCCTCGATTTTTCGTGGCTGCAACCTGCACACAGGCCGAGCCAGAAAAATCTGGATTGGCACAGACGGCACAGGTTTATTGGTCAATAGAAGAACGAATCAGGAGGGATAACCGCAAGAACCGCGTGGGGTCAGATACGGTAAAATTGCCATGCAAGTCAGACACTAACGGAGACAAGTATCAAGCTTCTGGTATCGGGCGAAGTGAAATTAGACGGGATCTTCTGAAAGCGTTAGGTAAAGCCTGATACTCAAAGGCAGCATGTGTGCAAGAGGTTAACGAGCGCATTGATCCGTGGAACGGGGATTGCAATCACGCATGCGATTTAACTCTTCGCTTGAGCACTGCCAATTAAAATCAGCGCGCTATTAATTCGTGCTGTTCTACGCACTATATTGAAATGTGTAGATCAAAAATTCCGCTAAATCTTGCTAGCAACGCAGTTTAACTTTATTTCACCAAGCAACATCTCGTTGATTTTAAGGTTGTTTTTACTGCATTGGATTCTGAAAAAAGGGGCAAAGGGTACGCCATGAAAAAACAAGACATTCTCGATCTGATTGCTTCCGGGGAGAATTCGGGCGTTGAGTTCAAACTGGATAATATCCGCCCCGAGCAATTGGCAAAAGAAGCGGTGGGCATGACGAATCTGCAAGGTGGCGTGATTTTGCTGGGCGTCGCTGATGAGGGTGCCGTCGTTGGTACTACACGCCCCAACCTGGAGGAGTGGGTGATGGACACCGTTTTCGGACGCTATATCCATCCGATCATCGTTCCCCATTATCAGGAATTTCTGTTCGACGATAACAAGCGGATCGCGGTTATTACGGTTACCGCTGGGACGTCCAAGCCTTATGTCGTGCGCCACAACGACCGTGAAGATATGTATGTACGCATAGGCTCGACGACGCGCCTGGCAACGCGCGAGCAGGCTTTGCGTTTGTTTGGTTCTGGCGGCTTGTTGCATGCAGAGACGCTACCGGTTTCTGGAACCACGCTAAAAAGTCTTGATCGTGCCCGTATTGACAATTACTTGCGGGATATTCTAAATGATCCGGATATTCCGGCAACCGAAGCGAGCTGGGCCGAACGCCTGACAGGATTAGGTTTTCTGGCAACGGATACTCAGGGAAATGCCGTGTGTACTGTTGCCGGACTGGCCTTGTTCGGGATTTATCCACGCAGGCATCTGCCGCAAGCTGGGCTGCGTGTGATGGCCTTTTCGGTTGCCGACAAGCAGTATCAGGCGCTGTTGGATGTCGTGCTGGATGGGCCAATGGTCGGTCGTTGGGCAACCGAAACAGGGCGTGCGAAAACATTGGTTGATGATGGCCTCGTGGAAAAATTTGTTCGTGCCATAGAGCCTTTTGTTACTGTGGAAGCCAATGTGGTGGATCGAAGTTTTCGCCGTGAAAAAACATGGTTGTACCCGCTGGAAGCGATTCGCGAAACCGTTTTGAATGCGTTGGTTCACCGCGACTGGACACGGTCCGTTGACATCGAAATCACCCGCTACGCCGATCGCCTTGAGGTCATCAGCCCCGGTGCGTTGCCAAATTCCATGACCGTCGAGAAAATGAAAGCGGGAAGAAGAACGCCGCGCAATCCGATTATTTTGGAGGTGATGCGTGATTATGGCTATGTGGACGCACGTGGCATGGGTGTCAGAACCAAGGTCATTCCCCTGACCCGGCAATTGACCGGTGTAGATCCGGTATTCGAGGCAGCCGACGATTATCTTAAAACAACGATTCAAGTCGGGCATGTCCCTGAAAATGTCCCTGAAAAACAGGATTTGTCCCCGGAAAATAACAACTCCCCGCAAGATGTCCCTGAAAATAGCTCAAAAAATCATGATCAGGGTCATTTGTTGTCCCTGATTAAACAGAATCCCTATTTCACCTACGATGAACTGGCCGTGCAAACGAAGCAGAATCGAAAGACGATCCAGCGGCATCTACAGGCACTGAAGGCGCTTGGCTTGCTGCGCCGGATAGGACCTGCCAAGGGTGGCTATTGGGAGCTGATCGCATAAAGGTAATGCAATATGCCGTCTTGCGCCGTACAGCAAATGAGGCGGTGGGCGAGGCCGAGTTGATGAAACAGCTTGAAGCCGCCGCTAAACTGATCCCGGCACGCAGAAGAATCCTTCACGTAACCGCTATCAGGCGCTCAATTCCTTGGCGAGAATAATGACCTCGGCAATTTCGGCCATGCGCTTGCCTTTACTCATCGCCATGCTGCGCATGCGCTTGTAGGCATCCGGTTCGCTATAACCATGCTCGCTCATCAGGATACCCTTGGCCTGATCGACCAGTTTGCGCTCGACCAGTTGGCTCTTGGCTTCCTTCAATTCATCACGCAGGCGCTTGTGCTCGGTAAAACGAGCCGTGGCTACCTGGATAATGCCGCTCAGATCTTCGCCTTGTATCGTATGTGCCACGTACGCACTGACTCCGGCACGCATCGCCTGCTGAATACTGTGGCTGTCTTTCTGCCCGCCCAGCACCACCACCGGCTTTTCCAGCATGATGGACATCAAACTGATCTGCTCCAGCGTGTCCCGTCCAGGCGCATTGGCATCAACAATAATCACGTCTGCTGATGCAGCCTGTATCGAGTATTCGTCCACCTGTTCCCAGACCAGCACCCCGACAACATCGTACTCTGCCTGTTCAAGACGGGCTTTCAACCATGCAGCACGATCCCGCACATCATCGATAATCAGTATCCGTTTCAACTCAGCTCCTTTTTTCAGCACAACACTGCAATTTGCGGACTAAGCTCAAATCAGCCAAACTTTTAGGTTGATTTGAACAGGGTATAGTTGTTGCGCACTAAGATGGTGCATCTATGTATTCAGACGTTAACGTTGCATCAGGCTTCCACAATAAAAAAGGGCACCTTGCGGTGCCCTTGGAACCGAGCTTGGGAAGCTCAGGGAGGAGAAGCAACGACTTGTCCGCTTTGTTGACTTAGCGTACGGACAGTCGTTTCATCAGAAAAAAATTAAACGTTATAAGCGCGTTCGCCGTGTGTTGAAGTATCCAGACCTTCGCGTTCTGCTTCTTCCGATACACGCAGGCCGATAGTCAGATCGACGAGCTTGAAACAGACGAAAGCAACCACACCGGACCACACTACCGTTATCAGCACGCCGGCAGCCTGGGTCATCACCTGGCCCATCATGGAGTAATCCGCTACGCCAACGCCACCCAATGCAGGGGAGACGAAGATGCCGGTACCGATGGCGCCGATGATACCGCCCACAGCATGGATGCCGAATACGTCCAGTGAATCGTCATAACCCAGCGAGCGCTTCAGGCCGGACACCGCCCACAGGCAGATCGGGCCCGCTATCAGACCAAGGATGATCGCGCCCATAGGGCCAACCAGACCGGCTGCAGGTGTGACTACAACCAGACCGGCAATGGCACCCGATGCAATACCCAGCATGGAGGGCTTGCCGCGCAACATCCATTCGGCAAACATCCAGGCCAGCGCAGCAGCACCAGTAGCAACGATGGTGTTCAGCAAGGCCAGCGCCGCGCCGCCGGTAGCTTCCAGGTTGGAGCCGGCATTGAAACCGAACCAGCCCACCCACAGCAACGATGCTCCGATCATGGTCATCGGCAGGTTGTGCGGCGCCATAGGCTCTTTGCCGTAACCGATACGCTTGCCGATCACGATTGCACCCACCAAAGCGGCGATACCTGCGTTGATATGCACCACCGTACCCCCCGCGAAGTCCAGCGCGCCCATCTCGAACAGATAGCCGCCGGTTGCCCACACCATATGTGCAATAGGCAGGTAAGACAGGGTGAACCACAGTGCAGAGAACACCAGCAATGCAGAGAACTTGATGCGCTCGGCAAAGCCGCCGATGATCAGTGCAGTCGTAATCGCCGCAAAGGTCAGCTGGAAGGCGATGAAACTCAGTTCAGGGATCACCACGCCATCCGTAAAGGTCGCGGCTGTGCTGTCCGGCGTCACGCCAGCCAGGAACAGTTTGGATAAATCACCGATCATCCAGTTGAACCCGCCGCCGTCACCGAAGGCCAGTGTATAGCCGTAGATCACCCACAGAATGGAGATTAACGCGAAAATGGCAAATACCTGCGAGAGTACCGACAGCATGTTTTTGGCGCGCACCAGACCACCATAAAACAACGACAGGCCGGGGACAATCATCAGGATGACCAGCAGGGTGGACAACAGCATCCAGGTGGTATCGCCCTTGTTGGGGACAGGAGCAGCAGCCTCAACGACGGGTTCCGCAGCGAGTACGGCCTCAACCACCGGCGCAGCCATCGTTTCGGCGACTGCGCTGGCTGTGGCGAGGGCCTCTTCAGCGAAAGCGGGAGCTGACAAGCCGGACAACATGGCCAACAGCATAAATGAAGCTATGATTTTGTTCATTTCGATCTCCTTATAGGGCTTCCGGACCGACTTCACCGGTACGGATACGGATCACTTGTTCGAGGCTTTGCACGAAGATTTTACCGTCACCGATCTTGCCGGTCTGCGCGGCTTTCTCGATCACTTCGAGCACGCGGTCCAGCTGATCGGCCTGAATCGCCGCTTCGAGCTTGATCTTCGGCAGAAAATCCACCACATATTCCGCGCCGCGATACAGCTCGGTATGCCCTTTTTGCCGTCCAAAACCCTTGACTTCGGTGACGGTGATGCCTTGCACGCCGATGGCGGATAAGGCTTCACGCACTTCGTCGAGTTTGAAGGGCTTGATGATTGCTGTGACCATTTTCATAATATTCTCCTGGTGGGGACGGGAGTTCACCCCGCCCCCTTGTTAAATTAGAATGCGTGGGTCAGAGATAAGGCGGCGGTACCCTTGCCCCAGTCGCCGCCGTTTGTCGGCCAGGTGTAGAACGGGCTGGCATTGGTGTCGGTGTAAGCCAGCCCGATCACATAACCGCTGAAGTCCTTGGAAAGGCTGACCTTGTAGTCGGTGTAGGTTGGTGTGACGCCGGCTGCTGTTGCAAGACTTGTCGTTGTACCTTTGTACGTTTGTTTACCCACATGCGCACCCAAGGTGATGCCGGTATCCGCTACGGGTACGCTGGCATTCAGTTCGAAATAGTTTGTCCCTTGCGCTCCCGGCACGGTCAGAAATTGACCCAGTCCATGAGAGTATTTGGCAGTCAGCCACTTGTAGCTGATCGCACCGTAAATCTCGTCGGTGTCTGCCTTAGCCAGATTCGTGCCTGCAATGAACGGATTTGCGGCTGCGGTATAGCTGCCCAGATAGTTATAGCGGATGAAGCCCACGTCGTAGCTGAAATCATCGGCGAATGTATTCCTGAAACCCAGATAGGTATCCAGTTCCATCGTGACGCTGCCGGTTGCGACTGCACCGCTATCGGCGATCCAACTCACATTCGACCCCCAAACACCGGCGTAGAAACCACTGGCATGTGCATAATCGAGTCCGCCCTGTATGGCCGGGTTATGCGAAGTTTGCGCTATGCCACGGAAAATATAATCGGTAGTCAGTCCGACATTCGCGGTAAAGGTATGCGGCGAAGCAGGTGCGCCTTCCGCCATTGCTACAGACGGCACAGCCAGAGCGGCCAGGATCAGGGTGTTCAATAATTTGCTGTGCAACATGATGGTTCCTTTCTTGAAATTAATAACTAAAATGAATTTCCCGCACTCTCTCATAAGCATATTACGTGCCAATATTATTTTTTACAATAAAAACATAAGGTTGGAAAAACGCCCGCACGGTCAGCGCAACCGCTGTGCACCATACTCACGCGGCCTGACGAGCTTATGCACCGATTTCGTGCCCCGATGCAGCAGTTTTGCTACACTGCGAGAAAAACAGGATTCAGACCGCAAGACCGCGAGGGTCTTCCCACGAAACATGTCGCCTTGCGGCTCGTGTTTCTGAATGAAGGGTCTTCCCACGAAACAACGGAGC
This sequence comes from Gallionella sp., assembly GCA_030652475.1. Lineage (GTDB taxonomy): Bacteria > Pseudomonadota > Gammaproteobacteria > Burkholderiales > Gallionellaceae > Gallionella. Next base: position 37,272 of record JAUSAO010000004.1, read on the forward strand.
TAAACCCGCAGGGGGCTTCCCACAAAACATAGTCGCGCTATGCGCTCGTTGTTTTTGAATGAAAGCTCCTGTTTCTGATCTAATGACTGCAAGTGATTTATCGCTTAGCAGGAATTGAGTTGTTTTATCAGTGAAGGATTGAGAAGTCCAACACTCCTTTCGTCACTATTTACCTACTTATAAGGACTCGTGTCATGTTGAATAACCAGATTTTTGAAGACATCTCCGCCAAACTGAGCGCGGCGGTAAATAACAGCCCTGCCAAAGACATCGAGAAAAACATGCGCGCCCTGCTGACGCAAGGTTTTAGCAAGCTCGATCTGGTGACGCGCGAAGAGTTCGATATTCAATCGCAAGTGCTGGCGCGTGCCCGCGAGCAACTTTCCGCACTGGAAAAGCGCGTGGCGGAACTGGAAGCCCAACGCGACGCCGCAGCAAAATAGCATGAGCCTCGCGGTGTTATACAGCCGCGCGCTATCCGGCATGGAAGCCGAGCTGGTGACGGTCGAGGTGCATCTGGCTAATGGCTTGCCCAGCTTCACCATCGTTGGACTACCCGAAACCGAAGTCAAAGAGAGCAAAGATCGGGTTCGTGCGGCGCTGCAAAATTGCCAATTTGATTTTCCCGCCCGGCGCATCACCGTCAATCTCGCCCCCGCCGATTTACCCAAGGAAAGCGGACGCTACGACCTGCCGATTGCCCTTGGCATTCTGGCGGCAACCGGACAAATACCTGCCGACAAACTCGCAAAATATGAATATGCGGGTGAACTCGCACTGACCGGCGAACTGCGTGCCATACGCGGCGCGCTGGCGATGACCTATCGCGCCGCCCACTCGGGCCGTGCTTTTATGCTGCCTGAAACCAATGCTGCCGAGGCCGCGCTGGTGGAAGACGCCATCGTTTATCCGGCCAAAACGCTGTTGCAGGTCGCCGCGCATCTTGCGGGGCGGGAAACGATACAACCCTACATCAGCCAGCCGCAAACCATCGCGCCACACTACCCCGACATGAGCGAGGTGAAAGGCCAGGAGCAGGTCAAGCGCGCATTGGAAATTGCCGCCGCCGGAGGCCATAGCGTCCTGATGATGGGGCCGCCCGGCACCGGCAAGTCCATGCTGGCGGCGCGTTTTCCCGGCATCCTGCCGCAAATGACCGAGGCCGAAGCCCTGGAAAGTGCGGCTCTGCAATCGCTGGACGGCAGTTTTGATGTGGCGAAGTGGAAAACCCGCCCCTATCGCGCGCCGCACCATACCGCTTCCGGCGTGGCGCTGGTTGGCGGTGGCTGTTAGATACAAATTTATTTGCAATCCTCCAAAGATAATTGCGAATATCTACAATTAAGTGCGAATATGCGTGCCTCAACTTTGAGAAAATGAGGCGTATATGCTAGAGGCCAAAGGGATTCGAATAAAAGACTTTCCTGAAGGCGAAGCCCTATGGCGCGTAGATTGGCTGGGTGATATTCATAAGAACCCGGCTCTAGAATCTGAGCATCTGATCACGGTATTCCTTACCAAGCTTAAATGCAGCAGCGATACCCCCTTCAATCCGCTAGACCGTAGTTTCCTAGACACTGAATATCGAAGAATTGCCGAAATTGGCGTTGGTCTGCTTTCTATCGTTTGGATTGGATCTGTTTGGCGAAATGGATATCGTATCGATGATGAAATGAAGTATGCCACTAGGTTATTTTCTGTCGATACTAGCCTCGTTAAGCCGATCAAGTTTTCTGGTTCTTCCGATCCCTTAAGTAAATGCAGGCTAATTCCTGCATCCCAGTATCCGCTTGGTAGCAAAGCATGGGCGAGTATTGAACACGCACCACTATTTGCCTTGCCATACATCGGTGATCAATACGGACTACTGATTCCCGCAATCGAAGTTATTCGGTTCTACTACATCTACTCATCTTCTTCTGCACGTGCTCTTTTTTATGGGCAGTACGGCTCCCTGTTCAAAGATTCAGAATGCAATTCTGGCATATCCTTACCTCCTGTGAAATTAACCTTGTGGTGGTTCGCAAAGCATGGAGACGCATGGATGTTGGCAAGGTACCTTGCAAGCAAGGTTGTAAAAATTCGTATCGAGAAAATCCACGACTGGGTCACACTTAAAAATCTAAAGGGCGCCAACTCCGAAATTTCCGAGTCTTTTTTCCCCTTCGACGGCAAGACCAATCTAAAGGCTGAAGGAATCAAAATCAAGGGTGAGGACGGCAAGTCGAGATTCTTGGTCACGCGGCTTCGGAGCTGCTCGCATCCGATGCCATACTCAGATGTAACGATTAGAATCGAGAAGAAACCAACCGACCCAAAGGAATTAGAGGAACTCACCCCTATTTGGTACAAAACTTGGCCGAAAGGATTGGAAAAAGAAAGTCTTCCCTTCCAGCACGAACAAGAGCCAGATAAAAATATGGAAAGAATACTTCTGGAGGCTAACGAAGCAAGATTTGAAGCGCTGAAGGGAATGAAACTCATTATAGAAAAAATGCCGCCTAGCCCAAGGGAGCATGTACGCAAACCAAAAGAATCAGATGAAAATAAAACTGGGCTTGGAACATCCGAGGGAACTCACGGCAAGAGCGATGCGATCCGCACCGAAATTACTCAGGACGTAGTGCCTGATGATAGCCCTCCGATGACACTCATCAATTTTGTAAACGCATTAACTTATCTTCGCGGCAAGGGACTGAACGTTGACACCATTCAGGTCGGGAAAAACTTGGACCGCTTCGAAGGCGAGACAATCAGTTTTTTTGAGAAGACGGGCAAGGCGGTAAGACAGTGGAGTGTTCTTCACACCAAGCCGCCAAAACCACGGGGTATTATTGTGGCGATGGTTCGCAACCTCGAAAGATGCGCTTATGCCATGGAGATTGAGCGTGATCCATACAGAAAAGCAGAAACCTATTCTGTACTTATTATCTCTTTGCCATCATATGCAGAAATTCCAATAACAGAACTTGAATCATTGATGCATGACTGTCAGTCGTATGGACGGTGGCCGCCTGAAAATCAAACACGCGAATTCAATCGAGCTTATACGTCCCATCGCAAGCCAGAAAAGGGTGCGGAAACAGACACCGCCCATGCTGATGATCCGGTAGATCCGGATATGGGGAAGAGGATTTTTGCTGCGTTGGTGCGAATTGGACTGACTTCAAATCAAGGATGATATGCTCGGGCAATTACCATAGGAAAGAATTACCAAAATGAAAGCAACTTGGATTTCTGCCTTTGCGATAGCGTTGATTGCTACCCAGGTTTTTGCATCTGACCTGCCAGATATCTCGCTTACTCCGGGTGCCATTGATTCCGTGGTTACCCAGGGAAATATCCATTCCACGGTATGCGTCAAGGGGTATGCCAAGACCGTTCGTCCACCCGCCAACTTCACCAACAAACTCAAAAAAGGCAGTTGCGCGATTATGGCTATGCCGACATGAAGCCCAAGCATTATGAGGAAGATCACCTCATTGCCCTTTCAATCGGGGGTGCGCCAAATGACCCACGTAATTTATGGCCAGAGCCAAGAATTAGTGAGTGGAATGCCGGCAAGAAAGACCAGTTAGAAATTGTGATTTACCGTATGGTATGTGCTCAAGAGATAACACTTGCGGAAGCACAGCACGCGATGGCGGCAAACTGGATTGAGTCCTGGAAGCGGTACGTGCCCAGTCATCAGCACTACAAGTTCAAAAGTAGGGTTGATTGAGTTGATGTGGGGAAAATATGGATCATATTGATAAGCAAGCGGCAATTGATGTGTTCGAAGATGCTTTAACGGATAAAGGTGGGGACATGGAAACTACAAATACAATTACAAAAATTTTGACGATCAAAATCGATCTCGGACAAAGCGATGCCAACTGCGATATCAAGTCGCGCGAGTTGATTCAGCAAGACTGCTACACAAAACTGCGGTCTGAGATCGCTCACGACCTGCTCATGTTCAAAACGCCTGACGCGGAACGAGCCTTTCCATTGGGTAGCGGACTTGTGTATTTCATCGATGGCACGCGGGGAGCGGGTAAATCTACTTTTTTGCAATCCGCTTATGAAGCGCTTTCGAACGAGGTCAGCCCCGAGCAGATCAATCTAGGAAAGCTTGCGTATATTGATCCTAGCCGGATTGAGAGAAGTGAGATCATCCTGCTGCCCATCCTGAAAGAGTTGAAGCGTCAAGTCGGAATCAGAGAAAGGGACACACAGAGTCTGAGCAAGGAGAAGCCCAATCAGGACTTCCGGGACAGGTTCAATAAACTTGCAGGCGGCCTGAGCCTCTTCGCGCCTGGCAACGAACAGCTCAAGGATCTGGATCCTGAACTTTTTCTAGATTGGGGGTTGGAGCGTGCCGGTCATGGCATTGAACTGAGGAATAACCTTCATGCCCTCATTAGGGCGGCGTGTCAACTGCTAGATGTTAAAGCTCTTGTTCTGGCATTTGACGATGCCGATACCGACGCCAGCAATGCGCATGCCGTTCTCGAGTGCATACGCAAGTACCTCGATACGCCACATCTAGTGGTCTTGGTCACCGGGGATCTGGAGTTGTACTCCCAGCTGGTGCGCAACCAGTTCTATGGTAGTTTGGGCGAACATCTCAGCAGGACAGACAAGGAGCGAGATGCGCAGCGGACCAAAATGGTCGATCATCTTGAGGATCAATACTTGCTCAAGCTATTTCCAATCCGTCGGCGAGTACAGCTACGACCGCTCTGGAACCTCCGCGATGGGCCTCAGTCGTTCGAGTTGTCCTGTACCGATTGGAATGGAAATACGAGAAGTCTGGATAGTGCAATCAAGGAATTGATCCGACGGGGACTGAGACTTAAGGACTCGCGAGACATTGCGCTCTATTATGAATTCTTGCTCAAACAACCCCTAAGGTCGATTCTTCAGGTTCTCTCCCGCTGTGCGGAGCATCTTTCCATATCAGACGAGGAAGGCAAAAGTGAATGCAAGTCGGACGAAAAACTTTCAGCGGCATTAAGCGAGGGTTTGAGGGCAATGGCCTTGGGTAGTTTGTACAAATTCGGCATTGATGTTGATGCGATCGGCGCACAAGAAATGCCGGCATTGATTGAGGCTGTTTTTGAGTTGACGGTGCGCGACGGCGAACTGGACACGGGGGCCTACCTGCGCCCGCAGCCTAGCGATGCCGCTTTAAAAAGCTGCTTTGCGGCTCTTTCCGCCGACGTCGCCGGATTTTGTGCAAACAAACCTAGCGCACTGCTTCAGTACTTATTTGGAGGCCCAGGCAGTGTGGCGATTTACGGCCAAGTTTTGCACCGCAAGAGCAAGGAAGTCGAACGCGACGATGCCAAAGAATTGCGTGCGCAGTTCAAAAAATATGTCGGCATCGGACGCAAGGAAGATGCGCTGAACTGGGCTTGGCACGTGACGGCGATTCTCACTGCCTCTCATTCAGCGAACCCGACACGTCCGGTCGTGGATTTCGGTGTGATTGGGCTTAATAAGAGCAAAAAAGGGGCTATGACGGGAGTGACCGCCACGGACGCAATCAATGAATGCATACAAAAATATAAATCCATTCCTGCGTTCGCGTTTAGCCTTATTGATGTGTCCGGCCAGAGTGGTAGAACATTCGCGTCAATCTTTAATATCCTTGGTCTTTTGGATCGACTGTTAGACCTCAAGCTAAACGACTCCCAACCAAATATGTCGGTAACGCAGTCCTTGGCAAAGGTTTTCAAGACGCCAACTATTTCTCGACCCGGATGGGAAGGTGGAATAGCAATTTCGGCTGATGACAACGTGCTGAGCCAGACAGCAACAAAAAGGCGTACCCAGGAATCTCATATGCAGCAAGAAAGCGAAGCTTTGGAGGTCGTAAGCCAGCGTGTTGTAGAGTGGCTAAAGAGCACAGAGCACTTGCACTACATGTTGAAGCCTTCAGCGGTATTGATCGGGAAAATATGGACGCGGCTCTACTTCAGTCTTGAAAAGGTTTCTGAGAACCGAAGAAGAGCGAACGCTGGTGCAGCTACTCTAATGGAATTCTTCGCCCTGTGCGTAATCAATGCATTTCTCGTCGAAGAGCTTGACCATCACTTGCTAGGGGCCGCTGTAAATGCTGAAAATGCTCCAGCAAGAAAAATCGATCGCTCCAACCCTCTGACTTCTCGTGCTGTAGTCGCAGACAAGTTCGAGGACTCTTTGGTTGCTAAGGAGCGATTGCCGCTGACCTTCCTCATTGCAAGCTGCCCATTGATACTGGGCCTCCTGAAAAATGATCGTAAGAAAAATTCGCTCCCCCTATACGGAGCAATGCTCAACAAACTTTCTGAAGTCGGAGCTGCTGAAGAATGGCTGTGTGATTCCACGACGTGGGGGAGAATTGAAAGTGTGCTCATTGCTGGGCCAAAAGATGAGCAAACGCTCAACAAGGGCACCAAGCAGGCTGATCTAACTGCAACGACGGAGAAATGAGCACTCGCATGAGCGAACAGCCCTGCTCTGTTCAAGGCATCATCGCCACTGCCGTACTCTCCAGCCACAAAGTGCTCAGCGTACTCAAACTCTCGTCGTTTCAACACCCATTGAGGGAACAGGAGTTGAGAGAGGCTACCTACCTTACCTATCAACCATGGGCCGCAAGGTATCCCGACCATGTGTTCCAAAGTGGTTGGCAGAGGCTTGTCGGTTCTGACGAAGGAGGTCAAGAACGTGATGCAATGACTTGGTCCAACATTGCTCTGCGAGCATTGGCCCGAGAGTTTCTCGAGCCAAAATACGGTACGTTGACGGTCAAACTGAACAAGTTCGGGGCTTGGCAACAGAGTGTGTTGAGCCGCATCTGCGGCTTACCGGTTCAGGCTGCCGCCACGTTGCTTGCACGAGACCATGCCTATCTCGCCAACGACAACTATCCGACATCTGATGGTGATTGGCACATCGGCTTCCCGGGAACTCATCGTCAACGGGTGCACCCCTTGTTAAGTCCACACGATGACATTGTCGAGGACTACATTGGGCGCGAAGGGTTGCACGAAACTCATTTGCATCTCAATGGCAGCACCCACGCCGAGGTGTGCTGGCTTAGGGCACTGCTAAACCCAACTGCAGAGACAAGAAACTTTGATAGCAAATGGAAACGAACCAGCAATCCTGACTCATCCAAGATTCGAGAGCTGGCTCACGCCATTAATCCAGAGCTCAGCCCAGTGGAGTTATATCGCCAGCTACGAGTAGCAGGACAGCTTCGTCAATGGCTGATTGCTGCGGTGACAGAGCGCCTTGGCCCCGACACCGAATTGCCCGAAAATTATGAAAGCATGGCATCTGGTGAAGCGCCTACAGCCCCTGAACCCGGTGACTGGACTTTAAAACTATTGCCGCACAGCAGTGACGCCGAAAAGTTGGTCGCCGAAGAGAGATGGATCTCAGCACTGCTGCTGCGGTTAGAAAAACAGCCCAGCGTGCGACTGGATCGTATGTTGCACTGCTATCTCGTGTTGCAGAACCAGTACTACCGGCTGCTAGTGCAAAGCGAGGAGCAATTTGGCTTTGACCAATTTCAAAAGCTCACCTACACGGACCTTAGGGAGTCCGCAGAAGAGAACTACTTGCAGCGCTTCCGTTCTATGCACGGAGAACAGCCAAATCACAGCCGTATCGGCTATCTAGAAGGACGCTTTGCTCCCAAACAAAGCTTACGCGGCAACTACTCCCTGCTGAAATCCATTTTGGGCGGCTATTGGCGCTACCTTGGCCATGATCCACTGGGTATACACCAAGAATCCAGAGTACTACCTCCTTTGAGTGTCCTGCTGCACCAATTAGATGAACACTTCAAAGCCGGTGCTAGCCCTGATAGTAAGCACCATCGTCTAGCACTGGTTGCTCATTTCATCAAACAGCCATGGAATACTGAACCCGCCTACAAGGCTGGCCCCTATCGTTTTTACAGACTCCGCAATGAGCTTGAGGACAGGGCCAACACCTTGCTTCAAACGCTACACCGTTGGCCTAGACTACGGTGCTGGCTACGTGGGATTGATGCGGCAGCCAATGAGCTACACGCCCCCCCTGAAGTGTTCGCGAGTTGTTACCGGGTCTGCCAGCGAGCAGGTCTGACGCGGCGTAGCTATCACGCGGGTGAAGATTTCCCACATTTACTGTCAGGCTTGCGCCATATGCTGGATGCACTGGAACTACTGGATCTCAGGGATGGCGACAGAATCGGCCATGGCACAGCCATGGGAATCTCACCGCGACTCTGGATAGAGCGTATGCCAGGACAACTTATAGTCAAAAAAGGTGAGTGGATGCTAGATCTGCTCGCGACCTGGCGCTTGTTGCGACGCATGCCCGAAGCAACGGCCGATGCTTATCGTGTTGAGTGCGAGTTATCTGAATTGGCAAGTTATGTTTTCGATAAGGATGTTAGTTGTACTGCCTTGGAGCGAGCAATGCAGTTCCGTCACCTGAATCTGCGCTATCTAATGGCTGCGCAAGAAGAATCGTGGCAATGGGAGAATGCCTCCCACAGCGATTTCTGGCGCGCAGAAGCTAGGCTAGTGCATGGGGCCAAGAGGACAAACCAGCGAGACCTTGAGTTGCTTTGGATCTGGTTCAGCGACAGGGAACTCTGGAATCGCAGCGAAGCGTTGATGGAAGTAGATACCGCGTACTTTGATGCAAGAACTTTCATCAAAACTCAGCAAGCGCTGATGGCTGAGGTTAACAAACGAAGGGTCGTTATTGAGACGCTTCCCTCAAGCAATGTGCGTATCAGCCAATACTACAACTTCCATGAACATCACTCACTGCGTTGGATGCGAGTGCCAGGTTTTGTAGAAGACGGCGACCCTGAGATCATGGTGTCGTTGGGATCTGACGACCCAGGCATCTTCGCTGGAGACCTCAATGGTGAGTTCTACCAGCTTTATGCCGCGCTGAGAAGTAAAGGTTTCGGCGATAAGGCTGCACTGGACTATTTGTCGCCAGTCAACGAGCGTGGACGACAGTATCGCTTCCACGCGCGATCGATTGGCTAGTAGATCAGGCCAAACATCGCCCGCTTCGCTCCACTGGACGCTGCAAGCGACGCCATTAACAATTTTGTGAGACCAGAGAAAATGAGATGAAAATGACAAGTGCGGAAATAATCAGTACCCTTTCAAATGCATGCACAATCATTGCTACAATAGTTGCGGCATACGCTTTCTTTTTCTGGAGAAAGCAACAACTCTATGGCAAGAAAATTGAGCATCTATTAAACATGGAAGATTGTTTTGAAATCCTCGTGTTTGCTTATATGGAGCGCCACGCTCATATCCTGCGTCAATGTGATCTGGCAAATAGCGCAGAAGGAAAAGACAAAGAATACAGACAACTAATTGATGAGCGTATAAAACAAAATTTCATTAACGCTGCTTGGCAAGATAAGCTAAATTCAGCCAGCTTCAATTACCAATTGGCTTTCTTCAGGGCAAAACGAATGGACCTTCCTGTTAACCAGTTAGGTTGCCTCAACCCAAAATCGATAGAGGAAGTATTTATTAAGCCGCTAGAAAATTTCAAGGGAAAAGAGCTTCCTAGCGCAACAGAGGCATTGACTAACGAAATAGCCGAGATTAAGAAAAGTGCGTTCGAAAATTTCGAAAAACTAAGAAAATCATTCTGACCAGAAAAAATGGATATTCTCGCATCCAGTATTAAAGGGGGTTAATTCCGCTTTTCAGCTTGCCCTACACGCTTGGCAAACTGAGTCCAGAGAAACCTATCACTCCGAGATCGCCGAGACGCTTATGAATGACATGGCAGCGGCAGGTGATGTCGAAAGCGATCAATTAGCAATTCTTAGGACATTCTAATGAAAAATTAGCTATCCTCGAAATGGGTGAGGCGTGGTCCGAAAAATTGGACTTAGCATTCGATGAAGATGACGCATCTTAATGCGTGACCGGCAATAATTTGCCAGCTTTCGACGAGTGACGAACTTGAAATTGAGTATCTGAATTACGGCCAACTTTTATTCGAACACGAATTCCCAATTTAAGCCTGTTCATATTTGCAACTATGGTACCGCCACTTTTCACGTCTTGGCGTAACATCAGCCTACTTCGATCGCTTGCTCAATATGCATTCCTCGACCTATACCTAACCAGAAAGTATCGGTCCAACCTGCAATGAGAAAAACCATGCTTGCCTGTCGAACACAGCATATTTTTGTCCACTCCGTCATGTCCAAAGATGACGGCGTTGGCTCTGTCTCTGGATGTGTATGCCATTCGCCAACGTAATCCATCGTATTACCGCTCAACTCCCATTGCCGGATCGCGACCTTCTGATGATTGTAGTCACGTCGAAAAAACCGGAATCTCATACGTTTATCGTCGGGCTGTGGAGTCGTTGCCTCAACGATATGAAGATGATCTCCACGGCGGTATCCAAGAAGGATACCGCCGGATTCTAAACTGCCAGTCTGATGTTGACAGTAACTGCTGACAAGATCGACGACTTGAGGCTCGATTAATATCGAGCCACGGTCATTAATGGGGTTATGCCACATCATCGCTGACCGCATGCCGGGCAATTCTGCAAACGCGAAATGTTCTGATTTTTGACCCTGCGTACGTCGGAATTTTCAATACTTCTCGTACGAAAGCGCGGACTTGGATCTCCTTTCATCCAATCGATCACGGCATCTATGGCCAGCGCCGCAGCCTGCATGGGAGACGACACTGCATACGGGGTGAATGCGTGACACCCAACCGATTGTTTTAAAGGCGCTACATTTAATACAGGAAATCTATCTTGGCGGTAGGAATATTCGTCAGTCGATTTTAAACACCGAAAACAACCAGTCCCACTATTATCAGCCCATAGTGACTGGACACACTCTCCATTCCCTTTAATCCAGACGTGTAATATTGGTGTCTTAGCCTTTCGGTCAAGGCGCCACCCATTGAGCAGTTCGCTGACAGACTCTTCGCCCGTCGCGTCAATCAACAAATCAGCGTCAAATAACGGTTGATAGTCAACCACGCTCTTTGCGACAGCTTCGATCTGGGACAGAGGAAATTGTCGTAGTAACTCTTCTCGCAGGGCATGCGCCTTGAATTTAAACAACGCTGGGTAACCTAGTGCATGCCGCCCTAAATTCTCTGGCTGGAGTGTATCGTGGTCGACAAGCCTCAATGAGCCACGACCGAGTCCAGCACCAAGACGAACTAAAGATTGTGCTAGGTATGACCCAATAGCGCCACAGCCGATGACTGTAATGCGCTTATCCCGCAGGTCGGCGAAGCTAAGATTCCGACTATGGACAAAGCTGGGGCTGATATCCGTAATAGACAAGCGCAGTATCGAAGACGAACCTCCCTTGCCATGGAGATATTGCTTATACAATTTTGGACGCCGCTTCGCGCCAAGGCGTTTTATCTGATCCAGATCGAAGCCAAATCCTAACCAACCAACTGGCGTATCAATCGCGAAGGTGGCAAAGGAATAGCTAAGGTAGCTCGCGTCTTGTTCAAGCACACGCTGAATTCCGTTGTAAACCTTCCGATCCCATTGTTGCAACCATGCGAACAGTTCCTTAATCGTTGTAGGCATGATCTCCGGGACTGCTGGCCGCAATTCTGTCTTGAACAGCCAGCATTTGCAGGTTGTCTGGGACGGTTCAGTATCACTAAAAGCCTTGGCGAATGCTGCCACCTCAGCCACACCGCTCGCAATGACGGCACGACGTCCGCTTCCGGTATTAAACCACGAGTAGTTTGCATACACAGCGTTCGGCAAAATACTTCCTATTAGAACCGGCCATGGCAAGGTTGTTTGCCCAAATTCCCAATGTGCAAGAAACTCGTCCTGTATATCGCCGGATCGATAGTCAGGATCTGTAGCGATTCGGTTAAGAACCGCCTCAGCTTGCTGAAGGCATTGAGCAATAGCAATAGCCGGGTCGTATCTATCCAGCACAACCGCCCCCGGTTTGAAGTAGCATAGCCCACCGTTTACATCAACATGTGGCATCAATGCCGGCAGAAATGATGGGCGATTTAGGAGGGTAATCGCCGGGTAAGTTAAGAAATCCCAATCGCTGATGACTATTTGAACGTGTACAGTCCCCTTGCTGCACTGCAGGGGCCCCTTAAACGACCGCCTCCCTGCACGTGTGCCAGTCGCTACAAAGCCCTTTGAGCTTAACAGCCTGAAAACATTACCAAGTCGTTCGTCGCTCATAAACCGACAATCAACCTGCGCTAGTGGATAGTACGACGGGGGCCACTACCCTCTGAGGTGGTGTCGCACGGATTGCTTCTGCACCGCTATCGATATCGATTAATTCTGTTCGGTTAGGAATACGATCACCAAAGTGCTTTTGGAGATCGGCAATCGCCTGATGTTTCAAGTGCGTCGGATGGGCTCGCGCCTGCTGTAGCGCACTAGCGAGTTCTCGCGCTTTTTGGGCTGCAAGTGTCTTGTCTTCGAGGGAAAGACGGTTATTAAAGTCTTCCGCCTCATCGTCAATCCCAAGTTCTCGCAACTCCCCCATAATAGCCACAGATAAGTGTATGGCCGCTTTTTCAAGTGCTAGATCGTCACGCCCCCGGTGATATTCAAATGCTTGAGCAATTGCGATCATGATCGAAACTGAAGTTGGCCCACCGCCTTCACGCCAGTGAAAATCCCGCCAGCCTTTTAAGTAACGACAGACGCGACGCAACTGTTCCGTATGTTCCTGTACTCGGTCATTGAACCAACGTGCCACGGCCTCTGGATCGGAGTTCTTCCACTCGCCTGTTCGAGTTGCCATAACAATATGATCTAACTCATCCCACATTTGCTCAGGCATTTCGCCAAACTCGGCATTTTCAGACATACTTATCGAATCATTGGCGCTGCAACTCGCTCTCGCCTCAAGCGCTGCCTTCTCCATGATATGAACGAATTCATGCTCTGGTGCTGCATAAAGCGGGATATCAATATGAGCCCAATTTGCAACCTGAACTCGAATACATGTTGCTTTTCCAAGGATTAGCTTCCATCCCTTCTCGCGACACAAGTCAGCCAAGATGCTTTCGACCAGCACGAAGTAGGCTTTGGCCATCTGGTGTGGCGGGCCGTTTTCTTCCCATACGCTCACTGGTAGATATACTCCAAAATCCCAGTCAATTTCCTGCTGAGGTGAAAATGGAGGGTGAACACAAGTCTTATATGACCATGATCCTTGAGTGCGGAACCTCGGGTAAATGGCCTTCTCCATCCCTAATGTTGTAATTGTTGCCAATCGGATTTTCGGTCGCAGATGATCACGTATTGTATTTTTACAATCAACCAGGAACTCCCTTTGCTCTTTGGATGGTTCTAAGCGATCACTAAAAACATCTTGTAGATCAGATGAATAAAATAGTTTGTTCAGTTTTAGCATATTGACCTCTTAGCAATTTTTATTTTCGCCATAGTAAAAAAGTGGGCTGCGTGGAATATGTCGCAGAAACGTTTGGCAGTGAGAGTTGCCGATACAAATCTTGGATCTTTCTGACGCTGCCCCCAACAATACTTCTCGGGCGGCACTGTCTGCTTTGTCTAATGCAACCGCTTGAGCACGCTGATCGGTGAGGTCGTCGTCTACATGGAAATAGCGTTCCGGTAGGCGATGGCCCAGCATATTATTAGTCAATGACTCTTGAACAGAGATCGATAGCCCAAACAGTCGCTTCGGCATATTCGCTGGATTTAAGCCCCCCCAATCCCACGATCCACCTTCACGATTTTTACGAGGATCGACAGTGAATTTTGACGACATAGTGCCGACCGAAAGCAGATGGATTTGTTGCTCAGATTGCTTGAAAAAGGTTTGTGCCTCATGTACTGCCAAAAGGCCAGGGGCATTGGCATACAAACCACCATCAACATACTGACTGTTATTGAACGTATGACGCGGAAAATATGCAGGAGCCGCACTGGTTGCAAGAGAAATATCAACCACGCTTTGCAGATGGTCACGCTTGAGGTCCGGATGATGCGGTGTCTTAAAGAGAACCGGCTTGCCTGTGGAATAGTTGATTGAGGGAATAATGACAGGGTGCTTACAATGCCCCAACACATGCTCACCGAACAGATCGTCTGCCGAGAGCAAACCTTGGAGTGGTGCCGGTGAATATGGTGCGCGTAAAAACCCGAATACAGACAGTCTGCGCTTAAAGATTGCCTCGCCATGCTTGACGAAGAGATCAACAATACGGCTGGCCGGTATTTCCATAGCAATTGCTAATGCCAAAATGCCACCGATAGAAGTACCAGCAATTAAATCAAACCTGCGAGCGAGAGGTTCGCCGATCTCTTCTTCGAAGTCGGCAAGCACCTGCGCCGTGTAAAGACCGCGAAAGCCCCCTCCTGACAGCGCAAGAATTTGAAATCTAGGTGATGATATTGATTCCATTATGCGGACTCCCTCACGTTGCCAGTTTCTGGTAATTTATGATCATGCAATTTTTTCCGTGTGACTGGCAATTTCTGAAAGAACTGTATCCGCAAACTCAGCCTTGATGACCCAGTTGTTGTATTTTGAATTCCATTGGCCGCGCCCACGACATGCGCTCTCTACAATTGCTCGCACCTTTATATTTATTGGATGCCAAACGGTCATGTCGCCACTGGGGAGGCAGCTCGTTTCTATTGGCCACGCATTTTCTAGTACAAAGATTGCCATTGTCAGCCCTATATCATTCCCCGCAGCGTAAGTGAACGTCTTGTGCATGCACCCATATCAGTGCCTATTTTTCTTTCCGCACGCCCTTGAATGGGAGATTGTCAGACTTAACATCCATAAATTGACCATTGTTCGTGTTACGTTTAACCCAATGGCCAGATGGAGTTTGAGTTTGCGAGCGCTCCCGCACTGCACCATTGCGATGACCATCTCCTTTTGGAGGATTCGTTGCCATAATCTTTCTCCTTGAAAATTAATTGTAATAAACCGCGTTTGCTCAGCCAGCCTTGACACAACCAGGTCGTAAGGTATACTGAACATGTTCGTAAGGATATTCGGACGAAAACAATTAGTCAAGTAAATAATACTGAATCGTTCAACATATTAGACGCATTACGGGGGAAAGCATGTCACTCGCGACAAAGCTGGCAGAGCTTAGAGGCACGAATAAAGAGTCATTACAAAAGGTTGCTGATGCAATTGGCGTTTCAAAGGCGTTAATCTGGGAGCTGGAAAAAGGGCGTATCGCCAATCCTTCTATGGATGTAATATCCCGCTTAGCTTCTCATTTTGAAGTCACCATAGAAGGGTTAATGAATGATTCACGCACCGACCCCAAAGACCTCTCGTTTGAAGAAGAGGCGCTAGTTTTTTACAGAGACTTCTCGAAGCTCCCGGCTGAAACGCAGGAATTACTTCGTTCACAGGTGACCTTTTTTCAGACACAAATGAAAAATAAAAAGTAAGAGGAAATTTTGCTCACACTTGATCGCGTTGAACTTGCTGATATTCACAATCCTGAAGCGTTGGTCCGGGCGATTTACGCTCAAAAGCCTGACATGCCGATTCCAATACCTATTGAGAAAATTGTCCTTGCTAATGACATCAAAAAGGTTGAACGGCTTGGCGACGCGCCTGAATTTGTCGGCATGCTAGTCACGGATGAAACCAAAAGTTATGGCCAAATTTGGGTCGGCAGAGACATGCGCCCAACGCGCCAACGCTTTACCATTGCACACGAGTTTGGTCATTTTTTGCTGCCCCACCATAAGCAGATGAACTATCAATGCAGCAGCAAGGACATCAACCAAGGAGAAAAAGGCGGAACGCCTGAAGCAGAACGTGAATGGGAGGCAAATCGTTTTGCGGCCGAACTTATGTTGCCGAAACCGCAATTTGTTAAGCGTCTTGGGAAAGTTGCCGCGCCTTGCCTATCGCATGTTCAGAGATTGTCCACCACTTTCGATATGAGCGTGGAAGCAACTGCTCGTCGCTACCTTGATTTGGCAGGTTTCCCGTGTTGCATGGTGTTTAGCAAGGATGGGATCGTCACAAAACATCCGGCGAAGAGCCCTGATTTCACTCATTGGCTATGTGTTTCGCTGAACCAGAAGGTTCCAACAATTTCGACTGCGGCCATTCAGGGTGACGGGTTAGATGATTTTAACGAGATCGCAGCCGACGAATGGTTAGCTACTGATAATCGCCATGTGCCCGATCGCATTCAGGAGCAAACCTTATACCAAGAAGATGGGTACGCCATTACCATGCTTTGGATTGAAGATACCGGCTTTGATGAGGATGAATAATATGGCTACGGTGCGCCTTTATTCATTTCACTCTGTACAACCTGACCACCTGCAATCTACGCCAAAGATATCACGCACATTATTTACTGTTTGTTTTGATAGTCGCCCCATATGAACATTGCCGAAATTGAATTCTCTCTCAAAGACCTGGTAGAAACGTCGTTTGATGCTGACACGTTTATTTATCGTTTCTTGGCAATTTACGATGCACCGAAGGCTACAGTAACCAAGCTTCGTCAAGGCACGACTAATCAAGCCAAGGAGCCTGGCGATCTCCTCTGGAATAAAAAACTGTTTTTCCGTATTGCCGAAAAAGGGCAGGCTGCGAAGGCAGTTGACGCCATGGCGGATGATCCGCTGTCCACGAAGCACGCTCCACGTTTCTTGTTTGCGACGGACGGTGAGGAAGTTTACTGCCACGACACCAAGGTCGATCAAACTCGCGATATCAGTTTCGACAAACTGAACGATGTCTTCGACTTCTTCCTGCCACTCGCCGGAATCGAGCGTTACGAGGGCGTGGCGGAAAATCCCGCTGATATCAAGGCAACGGCAAGGCTCGCTAAGCTATACGATGCAATTCTGGAAGCTAATCCGGATTGGATAGGGAACGATCACACTCACGAGCTCAACCTGTTTATGACGCGTATGTTGTTCTGCTTTTTTGCGGAAGATACGTCGATTTTCGTAAAGGACCTGTTCACTTCATCTTTGATGACGTTGACACGCGAGGACGGCACGGACACTTCATCTGTCTTGGAAACCGTCTTTTCGGCCATGAATACGCCAGACAGAGAACGTGAGGAGTTGCCTGAGTTTGCCCGGCGCTTCCCTTTCGTCAATGGCGGATTGTTCCATGACCAGACTCCGATCCCGAAATTTTCCAAGCGTGCAAGGCGGTTACTGAAAGAGTGCGGCGATCTTAGTTGGCGAGACATCAATCCGGATATTTTCGGTTCGATGATTCAGGCCGTGGTCGAACCCGGCATGCGCGGCGATATGGGCATGCACTATACGTCTGTGCCCAATATCATGAAGGTGTTGCAACCGTTATTTCTGATGTCGCTGGAAGAAGAGTTCGAGGCCGCACGCGACAGCGAAGCCAAATTGCAGAAGCTGCTGCAGCGCATCTATCACATTCGTATATTCGACCCGGCCTGCGGATCGGGAAACTTCCTCATCATCGCCTACCGGGAACTGCGCAAGCTTGAGTCGCGAATATTTGAGCGCCAGAAAGCTATCGCCCGACAATGGTCGCTACCGATGACTGGAGTTCGCCTCACCCAGTTTTTTGGTATCGAGTTGACTGACTTTGCCGCTGAAACTGCAAAGTTGTCGCTATGGATTGCCGAATACCAATTTAATGAACTGTTCAAGGCTGAATTTGGTTCCGCCCCCCCAGCGCTGCCGCTTCGTGATAGCGGAAATATTGTGCATGGAAACGCCTGCCGCTTGGATTGGATGAAGATTTGCCCTTGCGTAGAGGACAGCGAGACCTATATCGTGGGCAATCCACCTTATTTGGGCCGTGCACAGCAAACATCGGAACAGAAGGCCGATATCATTTATGTTTTCAAGGATGCTTCAACAAAATTCAAAAAACTGGATTACGTTGCTTGCTGGGTATTGAAGGGTGCTAAATATTGCCAGTCCACGAGTTCGCAGTGCGCATTTGTCACCACAAATTCAATCTGCCAAGGTGAGCAAGTGGCTCTACTTTGGCCTCTTGTTTATGAATCAGGTCTCGAAATTGGTTTTGCTCACCAATCCTTCAAATGGAGAAACAACGCAGCGAAAAATGCGGGTGTAATCTGCATAGTTGTTAGTCTGAGAGCAAAACAGAAGAACAAGAAAGTTCTGATATCAGGCGATATTTCAAGAGTAGTTGACAACATTAGTCCATATCTTACTGATGGCGAGAGTTTGATCGTCTATCCAATCAGCAATGCTAAAACACGTCATCCAAAAATGCAGTTTGGCAATATGGCAGCGGATGGTGGGAACCTGCTACTTACCTGTGCAGACAGAAGTGAACTCATAACGGTCTATCCAGATGCGGAAAGACTTGTTCGTAGATTTTATGGTTCCCAAGAGTTTATACGCGGAAACGAGCGCTGGTGCCTTTGGATTGAAGATTGCGATCTTGATTTTGCGAACACTATTCCACCAATAGCTTCACGTATTTTGGCGACACAGAAAATGCGGAGCAATAGTATAGATTCTGGAACGCGAAATCTTGAGAATAGACCTCACCAATTTCGTGAGATGCACACAGCTGAAACACAACTAATTATCGTGCCAAGTGTATCCTCAGAGCGACGTTACTATCTGCCGACTGGGGTGCTTTCAGCTGATGCCATCGTTAGCAATCTAGCCTTTGCGGTTTACGATGCGCCTGACTACCTATTTTCTGTGCTTTCTTCGCGGTTGCAAGCAATATGGACCGCTGCGGTTGGAGGCCACATGAAAACTGACTATCGCTACTCCAATACTCTGGTCTACAACACATTCCCACTCCCTGAACTATCGGCTGATCAGAAGGCTATATTGGAAGAACACGCTGTCGAAATTCTTGGTGCAAGGGAAGCGCACCCCGGCAAAACCATTGCCTGGCTTTACGATCCAGAAACAATGCCTGCCAATCTTTTGAAGGCTCATAAGGAACTGGATGACGCCTTCGAGCAAATGTATATCGGTCGCCCATTCAAGAACGATACCGAGCGGTTGGAGTATTTGTTCAAGCTTTACGCGAACATGATCAAAAAAGAACAAGCCGCCAAGGCTCCGAAAAAACAAATTTCTAAAGGAGCCGCTTGATGGCCGATTACGTTAACGTAAATTATGCTCAGACTGGCGAAAGCCAAAACACCAATCAATATGGCATGCGAGCCATGCAGGCTCGGGCGTTTGATGCAAGAAACTCGCAATTTATGCTGGTCAAGGCACCGCCAGCATCAGGCAAGTCTCGCGCTTTGATGTTCATCGGCTTGGACAAGCTGGAGAATCAAGGCATAGCGAAAGTAATCGTCGCCGTGCCGGAACGATCCATCGGCTCATCATTCAAATCCACCAAATTAACTGATGGTGGATTTTTCCGTGACTGGGTGGTCAATCCGCAATGGAATCTGACCGATGGGGGCGGTACGCAGAAAACCAAGGCATTCGCTGACTTTATGGCGTCCGATGACGGTATTTTAGTCTGCACCCATGCCACGCTTCGCAACGTATTCGAGCAACTTGGAGCCGCTGCCTTTGCAAACAGTGTGATCGCTATCGACGAGTTTCACCATGTTTCCGCCGATGAGAATAACCGTCTGGGCGAGGTGGTTCGCGCACTCATGGAGGATGGGCGTTCACACATCGTCGCCATGACCGGATCGTACTTTCGGGGCGACACCACGCCGGTACTCCGTCCTGAAGACGAGGCGCGTTTCACCCGCGTCACCTACACCTACTATGAGCAGCTTAACGGCTATCGTGACCTGAAAACTTTAGGCATAGGCTACCATTTCTATCGTGGCCGATACGTTGAAGCGATCAATGAAATACTGGATTCCAATCTTAAAACAATTGTCCATATTCCCCACGTTCGTTCGGCAGAATCGACAACCGATAAATACACCGAAGTGGATCGCATCCTGGATCATCTTGGTACTAATCTGGGAAGAGATCCCGAAACAGGCTTTGATCGTATCCAGCGTGCGGACGGTCACATACTAAAAGTTGCCGACCTGGTTGATGACGGCGCAAATCGAGAAAAGGTCTTGATGTCCTTACGTGATATCAAGGGACGGGATCATGTCGATATCATCATTGCATTGGGTATGGCGAAGGAAGGATTCGACTGGATTTGGTGTGAGCATGCACTTACCGTGGGCTATCGCGGTTCACTGACTGAAGTTATCCAGATTATCGGACGCTCGACGCGAGATGCCCCAGGCAAAATACACGCGCAATTCACTAACTTGATCGCCGAACCGGATGCGAGTGAAGATCGCGTCACCGATGCCGTCAATAACATGCTTAAGGCGATTGCCTGTTCCCTGTTGATGGAGCAAGTTTTGGCTCCCAACTTCAAGTTCAGGACGATGAAGGATGCTGACGAACTGGACGGCACCCGGCGCGAAAGCGACATCGTGTACACCGGAGATGATAACGTTATTGCTATCCGTGGTTTCTCGGAGCATTCCACCGCACGAACCCGTCAGATACTTGAAAGTGATTTGAATGACCTGTCCGCAGCCATCTTCCAAGATGAGTCTGTGCTACGTGCAGCGATGAACCCGGACGAATATGCACCAGAGGTCGTCAATCAAGTGTTCATCCCAAAGGTCATTGCCCGGCAATATCCGGATCTGACTGCCGAAGAAATTGAAACAGTGCGCCAAGCGGTGGTTGCTAATGCCGTATTTAAAAGCCCGTCTGTGAGTATCGAACAACAGGCTGACACCAAATTTGTACGGATGGCAGAAAGGCTCATTAATATTGATGAGATCGACATTGATCTGATCGATAGCATCAATCCATTCCAACGTGCTTACGAGATTTTGTCCAAGTCAGTCACGGCGGATGTGCTTAAAACCATTCATGGCGCGATCACTTCCACTAAGGTCGCGATGAGCGAGGAGGAGGCCGTTTCTCTTTATCCGCGTATTAAAGCATTTGTTGCCGATAAAAAAGTGGAGCCCAGTCTGGTGAGTCCGAATCCATTGGAGCGCCGAATGGCTGAGGCGTTAGCCTGGATTAGGGAAGCCAAACGCCGCAAGATGGCAGCCGCACAGCAAGGCGCATAAGGATGGCACGCCAAACACTGGACGAGCTGCTGGCTGAGAATGACGATATGGGGTTGCTGGATGTAAAACCTCATCCGGTCAACACCAGCACGGAGGTAGGGCGTGTCCAGCAGGAATTCGAGGCGATTAACGTATTTGTTGATCGCCATCAGTTCGCGCCCGGCGATGGTCCCGCAGGCCAGAAAGTGCCGGTGGCTGAACGTGTCCTGCAAATGCGCCTAAAAACGTACCGGCAAAATCCAGACATCATTGAGCGATTGAAAGAGCTTGATCGCCATGGTTTATTGACGGCTTTATCTATCCATACGCCTGATCCGACCAGCTTGGAGGAGATCTTTGATCTGGATGACGAGTTACTGACTGATCCAAACACAGATATCTTTACATTTCGCCACGCCCGCCCGGCAGCCGCACGTCCGGACAAGATATCCGAGCGAAAACCGTGTGAGGATTTCGACCAGTTCAAGCCGTTATTCGATCAGGCTATTGCTGATCTGGTGACGGGCAAACGCAAGAGCATGAAATTTTCCAAAGAACAAGAAATCGAGCCTGGCGGATTTTTCATATTGAATGGGGTGATGGTCTATGTCGCCGAAGTAAACGATCCCCATATTCGCAATGGAAAACGTAATGCCAGACTTAGATTGATTTTCGAGAATGGCACTGAGGGGAAAAATCTACTCAGATCATTGGCGACAGAACTATACAAAGATCCATGTGGCCGTCGTTTATCCGACCCGAATGCGGGTCCGCTCTTCGATCCTGCACCAACCACTATCACCGTAGCAGCGCCGAACGACCGTATCACGGGTTGTATTTACGTCGTTCGTAGCCTGTCATCGTCACCTGAGATCGCAAAACTGGATGGACAGTTTTTCAAGATTGGTTTTACGACCGGCTCATTCGAAGATCGTATTCGCGGTGCGAAGGATGATCCGACTTTTCTGATGGCACCGGTTCATCCCGTCCGAACTTACGATGCGATCAATCTCAATGCCAATAAGTTTGAAAATTTGATACACCGTTTTTTCGCCGAAGCGCGAATGGACATCGAAATTATGGATCGATTCGGCAAGCCGTTCCGACCGAGAGAATGGTTCCTGCTCCCTCTGCCGGTAATTGAGACGGCCATTGCCATGTTGATTGATGGCACTATTTTGCTGCATAGGTATGACGCTGTTGCGTGCGAGATTATCCCAGCCCAGGTGGCGACATAATCTAAAACTTCTTCGAAGATGTAAATCTGCAATATATTCGTCATGTCGATATCGTTGCTAACAAAATTGTACTTTTGGATCTACACATTATTCCGTAGTGACATTGTGTTTCTTATCGACTGCAAGACACGAAGTGTAAAAATTATTGATCGCTATAGCTTTTTTCGTAAATGCAATTAAAATCAAGGGGGCATAATGGAATTGCTAGTCAGAAAAATTCAAATTCTTCCCAATAGAAACACTGAACACCCATTGTTTTATTGTCATTCTTCAGACAAAGACCATGCACCTTCTCTGCTTCTGGAAAAAGTGGGCGCGCTGGTAATCATTCGTGCGCGACACATGTATTACAAAATCAAGCTCAATCCACAGACAAAGAATAGGGTTGATATTTACATGTCAATCCTACAAGCAAATGTACTTGGTATTGAACTTGAAAAAATCGCTCAGACAAACTCTCCGCAACAGATGATCAATTCCAAAGCAACACCGAGTACAAACGCAAAAGGAAACATGAAATTACCAAACATCTTATGGCAGAAGTGGGGGCGGTACGTGCGTGTTGCAGTTAGGGTTGAAACTGGGACTTACTTTCCTCAACGAATGGGAGGAAATTTTTATATTGACCTTGAGTCCCCAGACGACTCTCATATCAAGATGACCGAAACTGAGATACATATTGGCATTGACTTGAACGAGCCACAAGGAATCCATAGTCTACAAAATGCAGAATTGGTTGAGGTTCCCATTGAAGAGTTGCAAAAAGGGCGAAACGAGAAGAGTCCATTACATAAAACATATGGAGACATATATTTAGAGATTTCGGCAGATCTTGCAGGTGGTATAGGAAGTTTACTCAGAAACGTTGAAGCACCTCCTGTCAGGATACCCAATTCGGAATGATTAGAAAGTTTGCATCAATTATTACTGCCAAGTTGATCGCGAAAGCAATACTTCTTGTTTTATCACCTCATATGAGGTATAAAAGCAGGAAGTAACCTTTCGGAGTATTATCAAATGGCACTTCCCATCAGAAATACAGAAATTGAAGTTCAATCCAGACTAGATGAAGTGTTTGGATTGACACGCGACGCCATACAGGATGTGATTATGCAGGGTCTGATGGCGAGAACAACCTGCACTCCACATCACCCGAAAACATTTCCAGGCTTATCTCAATGGGCAGAGACAGTGAGAGCGCTCAGAGACAAGACCGCTCCACTCAGTTGGTCATGTAGTGATGTGAACAATTTTCCGCTTTGCGTCCATCCGTCTGGCAATCTTGTTATTGCAATTTACACTGGTGACCGTGATACCGGAGTGATTGGCAGCAACCCATCAAACCGGGCCGCAAAAGGAACGAATACTGAACAAGCTGTTTGGGCAAATCAAAAGCAACTATCCCTATTTGACATCATTCCAGAACTACCTTCAGTCGAAGGTAGTAGTCGGATAATGTGGGTACTGCTTTACCATGTGACACCTAATGAAATTCGATTTGAACTATCTCTTCCACTGAAGATGGTCGGTGGAAAAATTCGCTCATGGCAAGAACGACTTGTGTTCCCTGCGATTCCGCTAGACCAGGTTAATATTGTTATAGGGGATGATGATGGACCAGAATTTGAAGTGCATGTTGAACGACGGGGGTAAATTCGAACAAGTTCGGTTTAATCCTGAACAGCTGACTTTCGCTCGCACAAGGAGAGGCCTAAAGAAATCTGAGCTTGCTCTGAGAATCGGAGTGACGCCTCGCTCTATTACTGGCTATGAATGCGGTGAATTTCCTCCTGAACCAGAACGCCTTGCCAAAATTGCGACAGAGTTAAAGTTCCCAACAGATTTCTTCTATGAAGAAGATTCCATAGAAATCGTTGAACCAGATTCCGTCAGCTTCAGAGCAATGACCAAGATGAGCGCAACTCTTAAGAATGTTGCGCTTGGTGCTGGAGCCAGCGCCCTGCGTCTTAACTCGTGGATTGAAAATAAATTCTTATTACCAACACCTGACTTACCTGATCTCGGGCGCCATATTGGCCCAGAGGCGGCAGCCGAATCACTCCGTCAATCTTGGGGGCTTGGTGAACACCCAGCTCGGAATATGGTTCACCTCCTTGAAGCAAAGGGAGTCCGGGTATTTTCTTTGGCGATTGATGCTAAAGAAGTAGATGCATTTTCAATGTGGTGGAATGGCGCACCATTCATCTTTTTGAATACCCAAAAATCTGGGGAGCGCAGCCGTTTTGATGCTGCACATGAATTGGGACATTTGGTAATGCATCGCCACGGGCAACCGCACGGGCAGGAAGCGGAAAAAGAAGCTAATGCTTTTGCTTCGGCTTTTTTAATGCCAGCAAAAAGTATTCTTGCCACTCGATTACAGTTCCCTACTCTTGACTCGTTGATCATGGCCAAAAAGCACTGGGCTGTTTCGGTTGCAGCTCTTAACTATCGCCTCCATTCACTCAATTTAACCACTGAGTGGATAAATCGGAGTTTGTGTATACAAATCGCGCAGGCTGGATATCTAAAGCAAGAGCCCTTAGGTATTGCACGCGAAACTTCGCAAGTCTTGGAGAAGGTGTTTTCTGCGCTACGGGCGGAAGGACTTGGCAAGAATGACATTGCCCGAGATATTCGGCTCACTACGTATGAGATTGATGAATTGACATATGGATTATTGAAAGTTGGCCTTGTCCCTGATCGTGATGTAAATGAACGAGCCACCTCATATGAAAAAAAACCTCGGCCAACATTATCTATAGTGAAATAGTGGTGCAAACTTAACAACCACCTGCCAAAGCAGGTGGATTACTGGGCAAGAGAAATGTCGGACTACGCTATAACAGAAATTGATGGGCAACCCATGTCAGCATGGGATTATCGTTCACTTTACCTCCGGGACGGTGTCAGGTTTGATAGCTTCTCCTGCCCATTTTGCTACATCCGCTTATGCGCCAATCTTATCTATACAGAAGGGGAGATCTCAAAATCGCCTTATTTTTCAGCCAAATGGGATGAGCATATAGGTGGCTGTAATGGAGAGCCGATTTTTTCAGAAAATGCAAATAAGCAGCCGCCAAAGGCACATTACGATCTACGTGAGATGCATTTCCCAGAGGCCTTAACAGACCGGCCGCCTCCTCGCATAACACGACCAGATGCGCCGAAGTCTATTATTCCAATTCTAACTCCCATTGACGTAATGGAACGCCGAAGAAAATCAGGCTTACTTGGGAGAGCAATTCCGAAAACCTATTTGCTGCAATCCATCGTTGAGGTTTATAACAGTGTTTGGAAAGAGGGTTTTAGCCAAGCTAAATCCAACAAATGGGATGATGCCGAGCGAATTACGTGGACAAAAGATACTCTGTGCGAGATGCCACTTCGATTGGTGGATCAAACGAACTATATCGCGGCCTTTCGCACACCTGTTTTTTTAGACGAGAAAAATCTTCGGATATACCATGGCGATGGCCTCGTTACCGTCACACAGAGTGGTTTTATTATCTCAAGCAAGAAGGGAGCAAAAATCAATAATCTCCAAATTCCATTTTGCGTTGAAATAAATAATGCCTTGGTTAATGAAGCTTCTCCAAAGTCCCATGTTGCCATTTTTTCGACTCTTACAGGCTTCGCAGAAAACGGAATGGACGTACGCTGGTACGCTTACGGCAAGCCTTGCATAACCGACAATCTCTGCGAACTGAGCGTTGTGAATCTTGATTACTTGTATGTCAAAAAGACTTTTCAGAAGCGGAACTAGCGGCTTGGCTCCACCCTAAAAAGTAATTTCCTTTGCTGTCCAAGGGATGCAGGATCGTTGTTTTGCTATTAAATGCTTTCTCCAGCAACCCCAATAGCGCGATTAAATGCGCACTGTCTGGAAGCTTGAGATAAATTTCTGTCTTATTGCTAATCGCTTTCTGACTATCCTCAATATCCAATTCGATATCATCGAACTCCACAAGGAATGTCATAAGAATCTCACGGCTGAGCAGCGGTCCGGAAGCGAGTTCGATGAAGAACTCTGCTCCGTATGCGCCGAGAACTGGATAGGTGCCTCTGTTCTCGGATCCCATTATGGAACGTACAAAAGCTACATACTGGCTCAAAATCTCAATGGTATTCATTTTTATCTCCAATTTATTGCTGACATGAAATCAGACACGGTTATACTGCCTTCCACTTTGGCAGCCATTCGCGCCAGTGTTTTTTCATTCAGCACGAGGTTTCACCTCAATGAGAATCGGCTTTGGATAACCACTGATAACCCTTTAGCACCCTACACATCATTGCCGCATCCACCGCTATCCGAAATCTCACACCCACCGCACTATGCCTAAACCCCCGCCGTGTTATTGCTGACGTAAACACACAATCAACATCATCCATCGGCCTCAGTTGAGGACGCATTTTCACCCAATACCACTCCACCCAAGCACGCGCTTGAGCAGGCGACCGAGCGACATTTGAAAAATCAAGCTCCACCTCATCGGGAACAAGGGTTTGCATTTGCTCATGCGTC
The DNA here is from genome assembly GCA_030652475.1 of Gallionella sp. Taxonomy (GTDB): domain Bacteria; phylum Pseudomonadota; class Gammaproteobacteria; order Burkholderiales; family Gallionellaceae; genus Gallionella. The sequence goes on from JAUSAO010000004.1 coordinate 64,094, forward strand.
AGCCCTGCCAACTCTCCTTCGCTCAATCTGAGCTGCCGCCCTACAGCAAACATCACCTTGTCCCGAATCAAGCAGGCGCGCTCCGTCTTATCCATCGTCCCGGCAATCTGATGGTCAATACTTGTCAGCAGATCCTCGTAAACATCATCCGAAACTGGCTGCGGCAATCGTTCTGGCACATGTAAATTTATGTCATGCCCGGATAACTCTCTGGCAAAATCTCCGCTGAAGTGTCCATGTCTGGCTTCAACAGCACTAGCAATCGCATCAGCCTCATCGCGGCTTATCAACACATGCCCTCCGCCGGCCTCGCGTTGAATCACATCCTCATACCACATCACCCGTTGCTCGCTATCACCCTTCATATCTGCATAACGCAGCTTGCACTCATGAATCAGGCATGCAAAATTTAAAGGCCAGTTATCCATCACCATTGCAATCACATGAAACAATTCACGCCGATATGCTTGATGTGTCATTTCAAACTGGACGCACGAACAATCATTCAATACAACGCTGCTCCATCGAACAAGTTTTTTCATGCGATCCCGAGTTTGTTGCGAGGTAATTCCGGCAATCAGTTCACGCAATCCTTCAAAGAACACAATCGAATGCATTGCCGAGTTGCCTGCCCAATTTGCATACCCATGCTCCAATGCAAACTCTAGTTGAAGTTGCAACCTGACCAAAAGACTATCTCTCACACTTGTCACTTGGGCGGAACGCAAATCGAGTGAGCATTTCCAACAATGCGCATTTAGCGCATCAGGGGGAAAATATTGCCTACCATGCATATCAGTGCGGTGTGGCACAAGTGGCGATGAACACCGAGGGCAGGCATCCAGCAGATAGCAACCGTGCTTGGTGCATACCGTTGATAAAGCCAGACGCCACTGCTTGCGGAAATACGGAGCAGCATCCTCTGCCAGGCAGTGCGGGCAACACTGAAGACCATGTCCACGCCGTATGCGGTGATACACCCCCAGCGGTAATATCCACTTGGTATTCCCATTTGGTTGATGGTGCTCATAGAGAATGCCCTCATACGACTTTAGAGTAGTATCCCAAACAGCCTGCATCGACGCACCGGTGCACTCAGAAAGTTTCTTTACCAGCCAGTTCGGTGCCAGCCTGTCGATATCGCGGTTCCAGATTGATTTGTCGCGACCGAACACTAAAGCACTGAACGTCTGCAGCTTCAATCCATGACCATGTGCTAAGCGAACCAGCCAAGACGAAAGAAGCTCGTTCGGCAATGGCTTGAGGTGGAGGGGCAAAAGATCCCCGCTTAGCCCAGTAATGCTCATAGCTTGCGAGCCACTTCTTTGCGCAGTGAAGGAGGAATAAAGCCGCATTTGTTTAAAGCATTGATGTCTATTCTTTCAGGTTCACCAGCTTTGGTATTGCGAATAGCCCAAACGGCAGCGTTATTAATCAGCGTAGAAAGCTCACCAATCGTACCTTCACTCATTGCGTGCAGCTTCATTGCCATGGTCTTATCTATCAGATTCGATGGGTCGCGCAGGGGGATAATGCTCTCGAGACTAGCAAGTAGCCTGAGAAATTCCTTATCTAACCCCCATGCCGGCAGAACCACGGGTGTAAACCGATTGGAAAGCTGGCTATCGACTTGTATTGCTCGTAGCGCTTCGACAGTACCGACGCCGACTATGGAGCGTTTAATTTTGTTTCCAAGATATCGTATAGCATTCAGGTAGGCCCTCTGTTTCAACAAGGGGCCCGCAATGAGGTTGTGAATTTCATCGATCACGATAATGCCGAGGTCGATCGAATTAAGCACCTTGATCACCTGCTTAAGTTTGATTTCTTCCTTATCATTAGACTTATAAGGTGCATTGAGCATGTCGAGTATGATGCTATACAGGTGTGAAATATCTGGCTTATCCGGAGCTTCAATCAAAAGCACGGGAACAATAATGCCTGCGCCAACAGGGTTGTCGGTCGCTGGATGGAGCGAAAGGAAATGTTCAACGAGGTGGCTCTTTCCATTGTTGGTGTTGCCGATGATGAGCATATTAGGCATGCGCCCAACCTTTGGGTGATCCAATAAGTCTTCCAGCTTGGCGATGATTTCGTTTGCTCTTGTATATCCGACCCAACGGTCTTCTAGGATATGCCGAATGCGCTCTTCATTTGGAAGGGCCAATACCTCGCGAGCCTTGAGAGATAGACGCTCCTTGTCGGTCATGATGCCTCCCCTATATCGTCGAACGGTGTTACAGGCTCGGAAAAAATGTCCTCATCAGGTGCCTTTCCTGGCAGCAGCGATTCTTTCGCTGCAGGGATGTGGTCTTTCGACTTAGCCCAACCTTTGGCACGGGCAGCCTGTCTTCTAGCTTTGCTGGTTTTTCCGGCCTCTGACTCAACAATCGCACGCATCTTCTTTACCGCACCGAAGATCAGTTCCTCATTGATGGTCACTTGATTTTCTTCGGCAAGATGTTTTTTAGCTGCGCGTAGCTCCCAAATGCTAATGGGGGGCCTTGATATATCCTTGTATGGGACATAAATATAATTTTTTGTATCAGGCTCATAGAAATAGATCGTGCTGAGATTTCGCGGATCGTAACGGCAAATGAAGAGCTGCTTCTTCTTTGGATTTTTTGGGTCAGGCGAGTGCATCCATCGACGTAACGCATCGTGATAGTAGTAGATGTACTCATTCACGACTCCGTACTCCTGAACAGTACGCATTTCATATGGCAGAAAGTCGATTTTCAAGCGCGTCTCATCGGCAATCCGCATAGGAAGGCCAACGCCTGGGGTATCAGGTGTTCCAAGAATCCCGCGTTCATACATGGTGATCGGAGGCACGCCGTTATTACCGGCATGTTCCTTCTGGTGGTAATACTCGACGATGAAAATGGCGAACCATTTTTCCAATGCAGAAATCGTCATGCATGCCTTACCCTCAGCATTGTAGTCACCTTTATCCTGTACGTTGGAACGAGTAGTGCCTTGAATTGTGTGTACCTTGGCCATGTAGGTGCGGAATGAACGCTCGATGTGTCCGCCGTATTGGGGTTGTCCTCTAGGACGTTGCTCAAGCACGATGCCGTGTTCTTCACATGCCTTCCCCATCATCGTTCCACGAAACTCCTTGGCATTGTCAGTGTGAACAACACGCATTTTTCCCCACACAGGCCATGGAGTGGCGATCTCCATCGCTGAGAGCCAGTTGTCTTTAGGGAGGATGGAATGGGAAAGGCATAAACCTGTCGACAGCGCGCCAACAGGGTCAAGACCGATGTAGTAGCCAGTGACCATCTTACTGAATACGTCGATGGCGAGAGTCAGATTGGGTTTTCCGATGGGCTTGCGGAATTCATCATCCTCCACCAATATCAAGTCCATTGGAGTGTGATCGATCTGAACGACCGCGAGTGGGTAATCGGCACCAGGGAAGCTCCCTTTGAGGGGAGTGAATTTTTCCTTCGCCGCTTTCTTGCCCATACGTTTTTCCAGTTTCGTCTCTTCGGATAAAAGAGAAATCCGGTTTCGAATGGTGTTCTGATGCGGCACAGGTAGTTTCAGATCCATGCAGCGCGCTTTGATATCGTCCCAAACGTCTGTTGGTGAGCTTCGCTCAAGTGACAGAAAATATTTATTGATGAATTCTTTGATGACTTCTTCGACCTTGTGGTCAAGTCGAGTCCCGCCCGCGTCTTTACGAGATGCACGGATAAGAGAAGAGACTAAGCCAGTTTCCTGAAATGATTTGATCCAACGATATATGGTGGCGGCGTTGACACCGTTATCCGTTGCTACCAATCGGACTTGCTCGGCGGTCTTTTGGCCTATTCCCATTTCGAGTAGCGGGCGGATGATCTCAAAGCGTTTGCGCGCTTCCATCCAGTCATCATCGTTGATGCAAAGTAAATCCTGTCGAGCCTTCGGGCTGGTGGGTATTACGTCAGGTTCAAGTTGGGAGACGGGAAGACGTTCTGACTTACCAGAAACCATGTCCTTGGCAATAACTGCATCCAAGCCGGCGATGTCCAGAATGACATACTGTTTATCTTTGAATTTCACTGTACTGCCGGGTAGCAAACTGAATTGGCCGTTATGCATATTTTTACCTCATATCCCAGATACGGCTACGCATCGTGATTGCAAGACTCAAATCGTTTCCAATCCGCCTATTGGCAATCAGATACCAAATGACTGGAAGGAGTTGCGCCTGATTCCACTTGTCCCTAAAAATTGATACCAGCAACGTTTCAACATCCGTTTCCCGAAGCTCTACCAGCTTGTTCAACACGAGAGAAATATTCTGGGCGTCTTGATTTGGGTCGATCCGTTTGTAGGGAAGCAGGAACTTCGCATTTCCCAGATATGGCGTTCTAATCTCACGTTCTGTAAGCAGACAAAACCGCCAGCCTTGCTCTTTGGCATAGTGAATCGCAGCCTTGAACTTTGGACGGTATTCTTTGAAGTTCTGGCGAAGGTCGTCGCGGTATTTCACTTCGGCCAGAATTGTGGGAAGCGTCTTGGCCGGAAAAATATCTTTCCGATGGTGGATCAGAATGTCAGGTGTATATTTATGCTGTTTTCCATTGCTGTCTTTGTAATGTATAGTTAACGGTTGAGGTATAAACTTGTCGACGTTGATATCAAACCGTAGGAGGTACATCAGATCACGTTCGAGCGCAGACTCGTATCGCTCGCCGCCAGGCATCGTGCCAGTCACGCTGCGCGTACTGATGGGGATTTTTCTCACTGGAGAGTGCTGATGATCAGTCATTCGCAAATAATCCTGTATGAATAGCTGGATTATCGCAAATAATTTTGTATATTACAGTGGCAGTAATCCGCGTCCCGGTGAAATCTCCATGGCCTTGCATGGCGTGTTATTTCTCGATGAATTGCCGGAATTTGAACGCAGCGTGCTGGAAGTATTGCGCGAGCCACTGGAATCAGGACACATCACCATCTCGCGTGCCGCCCGGCGTGCCGAGTTTCCCGCGCAATTCCAGCTCATCGCAGCGATGAATCCCTGCCCCTGCGGCTATCTGGGTCACTACAACGGCAAGTGCCGCTGCACGCCGGATCAGGTGACACGCTATCGCAGCAAGATCTCCGGCCCGTTACTCGACCGTATCGACATACAGATTGAAGTACCCGCCGTGCCGCAGGATGATCTGCTCAACAAGGCCTCAGGCGAAGCCAGTCTGTCCATACAAACCCGTGTCGAAGCCGCAAGATTACGTCAACTGGCGCGTCAGCAGAAATCCAATGCGCTGCTCTCGGTGACTGAAATTGATGCGTTCTGCACGCCGGATGCACAAGGCATAGCCTTGCTGAAACACGCCATCAGCCGCCTCAATTTTTCTGCGCGCGCCTATCATCGCGTGCTCAAAGTGGCGCGCAGCATCGCCGACCTGGAGGACAGTACTGCCGTCACCCATCAGCATATTGCCGAAGCGGTGCAGTACCGTCGCCTGAATTTCTGAGCGAGTCATACGAATGGCCGACCAAACAAATCTGCTGCGCTGCCGGACAACCTTGGCCGCGTAATTCCTGGTGCCAGGCCCGGGATATTCAGGCAATGCCGTGACGGTACGGGCCAGCCTGTTTATCCGGTTCAATTTCAGCGGCTTACCGAGAGGATGGTCGCATGGTAAAATCCCCGCTCATTTTATGAATCACACATCATGAACCCGACATCGCCTTCAATCGAAAAATTATTACAACAGCGCATCCTGATCCTGGACGGTGCGATGGGCACGATGATCCAGCGTTACAAGCTGACCGAGGAACACTATCGCGGCACTGTCTCGTACGGCGAGTACACCGGCGCGCGCAAGACCTTCACTGACCTTGCAGTAGATGTCAAAGGCAATAATGACCTGCTACTGCTGACCCAGCCGCATGTCATCGGCGGCATCCATCGCGAATATCTGCAAGCGGGTGCGGACATACTGGAAACCTGCACCTTTAATTCCAATTCCGTCTCGATGGCGGATTACCAGATGCAGCATCTGGTGTACGAGCTGAACGTAGCCGGAGCCAGACTGGCACGCGATCTGTGCGATGAATTTTCAACCCCGGAAAAGCCGCGCTTTGTCGCGGGCGTGCTGGGCCCCACCGGACGCACCGCTTCAATCTCGCCGGATGTGAACGATCCTGGGGCGCGCAACGTCACTTTCGACGAACTGGTGGAAAGCTATACCGAGTCCATCCACGGCCTGCTGGATGGCGGCGCGGACATTCTGATGGTCGAAACCATTTTCGACACGCTGAACGCCAAGGCTGCGCTGTTCGCGATAGATCAGTATTTTGAGCAGCACAAGGTGCGCGTGCCTATCATGATTTCCGGCACCATCACCGATGCCTCAGGCCGCACCCTTTCAGGACAAACCACCGAGGCGTTCTGGAACTCGCTCTCTCATGCGCGTCCGCTCTCCATCGGTCTGAACTGCGCGCTGGGCGCAGATTTGATGCGGCCCTACGTGGAAGAATTGTCGCGTGTAGCGAGCTGCTATGTCAGCGCACACCCGAATGCCGGCCTGCCCAATCCGCTGTCCGATACCGGCTACGACGAAGTACCCGAAACCACCGCGCGCCTGATGAAGGAATTTGCTACCAGCGGTTTTCTCAATATCGCCGGCGGATGCTGCGGCACCTCACCCGCACATATCAAAGCCATTGCCGACGCGTTACAAGACGTGCCGCCACGCAAAATCCCCGACCTTGAACACCGCTGTCGCTTGTCCGGACTTGAGCCGTTCAACATCGGCGATGACACGCTGTTCGTCAACGTCGGCGAACGCGCCAACGTCACCGGCTCGGCCAAATTTAAACGCCTGATTCTGGAAGGCCAGTACGACGAGGCGCTGGAAGTCGCCAAGCAACAGGTGGAAACCGGCGCTCAGGTAATCGACATCAACATGGACGAGGCGATGCTGGACGGTGAGGCTGCGATGGTGCGTTTCCTCAACCTGATCGCCTCCGAGCCTGACATTTCCAAAGTGCCGCTGATGATCGATTCCTCCAAATGGAACATTATCGAAGCGGGCCTCAAATGCGTGCAGGGCAAGTCCATCGTTAATTCAATCTCGCTGAAAGAGGGCGAAGAGAACTTCATCAAATACGCCACGCTGGTGCGCCGTTATGGTGCAGCGGCTGTGGTGATGGCGTTTGACGAACAGGGTCAAGCGGATACCTACGCGCGCAAGACGGAAATCTGCAAGCGCAGCTACGACATTCTGGTGAATCAGGTCGGTTTCCCGCCCGAAGACATCATCTTTGATCCGAACATTTTCGCGATTGCCACCGGTATCGAGGAGCACAACAACTACGCCGTGGACTTCATCGAGGCCTGCGCCTGGATACGCAAAAACCTGCCGTTTGCGAAGATTTCCGGCGGCGTGTCCAACGTGTCGTTCTCCTTCCGTGGCAACGAGCCGGTACGCGAGGCGATACACACCGTATTCCTGTACCACGCGATTCAGGCCGGCATGAACATGGGCATCGTCAACGCCGGACAGCTCGGCGTATATGAAGAAATTCCGCGTGAACTGCGCGATGCCGTGGAAGATGTGGTGCTCAACCGTCATCCTGACGCAGGCGAGAAGCTGGTCAGGATCGCCGAAAACGTCAAGGGCGGCGGCAAAACGCAAGTCGAAGACCTGGAATGGCGTCGCGGCACGGTCCAGGCGCGACTGACCCACGCGCTGGTGCGCGGCATCACCACCTACATCGTCGAGGACACCGAAGAGGCACGCCTGGAAGCCAGGTTCCCGGTCGAGGTGATCGAAGGCCCCTTGATGACCGGCATGAACTTCGTCGGCGACCTGTTCGGCGCGGGCAAAATGTTTTTGCCGCAAGTGGTGAAATCCGCCCGCGTGATGAAACAGGCCGTAGCCCATCTTATTCCTTACATCGAAGCCGAAAAATTGCGCTCCGGCGACACCAGCACCAAGGGCAAGATCGTCATGGCAACGGTCAAGGGCGACGTGCATGACATCGGCAAAAACATCGTCACCGTGGTATTGCAGTGCAACAACTTCGAAGTGGTGAACATGGGCGTGATGGTGCCGTGCCAGCAGATTCTCGACACCGCACGCGAGCACAATGCCGACATCATCGGCCTGTCCGGGCTGATCACGCCCTCACTCGAAGAGATGGCGCATGTCGCCAAAGAGATGGAACGCCAGGGCTTCAAGATTCCGTTGCTTATCGGCGGTGCGACGACTTCGCGCGTGCATACGGCGGTAAAAATCGAACAAAACTACCCGAGTGGCGCCACCGTGTATGTCACCGATGCCTCGCGCGCGGTGGGCGTGTGCAGCAACCTGCTCTCCAGCACCTTGCGCGACGAATACGTTGCCGAGATCAAGGCAGACTATGCTGATGCGCGCGAACAGCACGAATCCAGACAGTCCAAGGCCGTGTACGTCTCGCTGGAACAGGCACGTGCCCACAAGCTGGTAACCGACTGGAACAGCTACACACCGCCCCGGCCAAACTTTACCGGCGTAAAAGAACTGCGCGACTACCCGCTGGCGGAAATCGCCGAATACATAGACTGGTCACCCTTCTTCCAGGCATGGGAACTGGCCGGACGTTACCCGAAAATATTGCAGGACAAGGTCGTGGGCGAGGAAGCGTCCAAGCTGTTCGCCGATGCGCAGGCGATGTTGAAGCAAATCATCGCCGGCAAATGGCTCACTGCAAATGCCGTATTCGCTCTGTTCCCGGCAAACTCGGTGAACAGCGACGACATCGAAATCTACACCGACGAGACACGCTCTACAGTGGCCATGACCTGGCATAACCTGCGTCAGCAAACCAAAAAACCGGATGCCATCCCGAACTATTGCCTTGCTGATTACATCGCGCCCAAGGAGAGCGGTATCGCAGATTATATCGGCGGCTTCGCCGTGACCGCCGGCATCGGCATCGACGCACGCGTCGAGGCGTTCGAGAAGAATCACGATGATTACAATGCCATCCTGCTCAAATCGCTGGCCGACCGTCTGGCCGAAGCCTACGCCGAACTGCTGCACGCCCGCGTGCGCCGCGAGTTCTGGGGCTATGCGGCAGATGAAGGTCTGGACAACGATGCGCTGATCAATGAGAAATATCGTGGCATCCGCCCCGCCCCCGGTTATCCCGCCTGCCCCGAACACAGCGAGAAGGGCCCGCTGTTCGAACTGCTGGATGCACCCAACCGGGCCGGCATCACCATCACCGACAGCTACGCGATGATGCCCACCGCCGCCGTTTCCGGCTTCTACTTCTCGCACCCGGACGCGAAATACTTCGCCACCGGCAAGATCGAAAAGGACCAGGTCGCCAGCTACGCGGAACGCAAGGGCTGGGACATCGAAAAGGCCGAGCGCTGGCTGGCACCGGTGTTGAGTTACTAATGTAGTAGAATCACGAAGAACATACTGAGTGGAGGCATCATGCAACTGACCGCCGTTTTGACACAAGCCGAAGAGGGTGGATTCATCGCCATGAATCCAGAAACCGGCACGACCACCGAAGGCGAAACCATCAACGAAGCCTTAGACAATCTACGAGACGCGACTGCGCTATATCTGGAAGAATTCCCGCTGGTTACTTTCGGCCATCCGCTGGTAACCACGTTCGACATTCCCGCTCATGCCTAAATTGCCGCACATTTCAGGCGCTCACGCTGTCAGGATATTGGAGCGGATGGGGTTTGTAATGATGCGCCAGAACGGCAGCCATATCGTCCTGCGCAAAGGCTCATCGGGTTGCGTCGTCCCCAATCACAAGGAAATCAAGGTCGGCACGCTGGCAAGCATATTGCGTCAGGCAGGCGTGTCGGCAGAAGAATTTTTGCGGGTGCTGCATGACTAACCGCACTCTTTGCACACAAGCACGATACTTTCCCTCTGGCGAAATCGATAAAGAGCTGGAGGTCATTTTTGTTGAGGGAGAAAAAACGGGGCAGCTGCCTGCACAGTGCTGCATTATTGAAGTGTAGCGTGAAGATTATGGTAAATCAGAAAGCAACAGTGAATTTAGAAGCAGAGATGCATTATGTATCTAGCGTTTTTACAAAATGCTACGCCACCTCAGCAAGTATTGACGGAGCACACCAACGTACAGACGAGAAAATTCGGGATTTTTATCGTGGTGTCAAAAACCGGCGGAACGATTTTATATCTACGGAAGCAATTATTCATGCAACCGCTATTCACCGAAGAATATCGTTTGAGGAAGCCAATGCTCACCATTTCAACAAATCTGAAGACGCTCTAGTGAATACAATAAGTGCCCACGCGGAACGCATTGGTGGGCAACGCTACGCTTTTGCCCACCCTACAATAATCAACGAAAGGAAATCTTCATGACCACCCTTATCAAAACCGACACAAAACTGGGCGAAGGCGTGGAAGCACAAGCCGGACAGACCGTGATTGTGCATTACACCGGCTGGCTGTATGACGAAAACGCGCCCGACAACAAGGGCGCCAAGTTCGACAGCTCGCTTGACCGCAACGACCCGTTCGATTTCCCGCTCGGCGCGGGGCGCGTCATCCGTGGTTGGGATGAAGGTGTGGCGGGCATGAAGGAAGGCGGGCAGCGCACGCTGATCATCCCGTCGGAGATGGGCTATGGCCCGCGCGGTGCGGGCGACGACATTCCGCCCAATGCGAAGCTGGTATTTGACGTAAAACTGCTCAAGGTGATCAAGACCGACATCGTGGACAGCAAAGTCGGCGAAGGCGATGAGGCGCAGGCAGGGCAAATAGTAAGCGTGCATTACACCGGCTGGCTGTTTGACAAGAAAGCGCCTGACAACAAGGGCGTGAAATTCGACAGCTCGCGCGACCGCAACGAGCCGTTCGACTTCCCCTTAGGCCAGGGCCGTGTCATTCAGGGTTGGGACATGGGCGTGCAGGGCATGAAAGTGGGCGGCCAGCGCACGCTGACCATTCCACCGGAGATGGCTTATGGCAAACGAGGCGCGGGCGGTGTAATCCCGGCGAATGCCATGCTGGTGTTCGATGTAGAATTGCTGGAGACAAACTGAAACCCGCCCTGATTCATCACAAATATTCCCGAACAACCCTTTTACACAGAGACATAAATGAACCTGATTTCCAAACTATCACTCGCCCTGATGCTGTCAGGCGCATTGGTTACCACCGCGTGCTCAGAACAGGCCGCACCCCCCGCACCCACCATGGAGAACAGCAACATGACTGAACTGATCAAGACCGACACTAAACTGGGCGAAGGCGCCGAAGCCACAGCAGGCAACCACGTTTCCGTGCATTACACCGGCTGGCTGTACGACGAGGCCGCTGCCGATCACAAAGGCAAAAAATTCGACAGTTCGCGCGACCGCGGCGATCCATTCGATTTCCCGCTCGGCGCAGGCCAGGTAATCAAGGGCTGGGATCAGGGTTTTGACGGCATGAAGGTAGGCGGTCAGCGCACGTTGATCATTCCGGCCCATATGGGCTACGGTGCACGCGGCGCGGGCGGCGTGATTCCGCCGAACGCAACGCTGGTGTTCGATGTCGAACTATTGGGCGTTAATTGAACCTTGCTTCCTGAACGGGCGTAAAATTCTGCGCCGGGCTATGCATAAAGGGAGTGGCTGATGTTTGAGGTACGAGTTCATGGTCGTGGCGGCCAAGGCGTGGTAACCGCCGCAGAGATGCTGTCGGTTGCCGCATTCGAGGAAGGACGTCATGCGCAGGCCTTTCCCAGCTTCGGTTCGGAACGTACCGGCGCGCCGGTGGTGGCATTCTGCCGTATCGCAGATAAAGAGATACGCCTGCGCGAACCTGTCATGGAACCGGATGCGATCATCGTTCAGGATCCCACGCTGCTGCATCAAATCGACGTATTTGCCGGGATGCAAGCGGATGGCTACGTGCTGCTCAATTCGCATCACAGCTTTGAGAAACTGGGGCTGGGCGAGCTGCTCAAGAACCGCAACGCAGCGCGCTTCTGCACACTGCCTGCCACCGAACTCGGTCTCAAACATGTCGGCCGTCCGATACCCAATGTACCGCTGCTGGCCGGATTCGCCGCACTTTCCGGCATCATCAAACTGGAATCGGTGATCAAAGCCATCAACGAAAAATTCTCCGGCAAGGTCGCACTGGGCAACATCGCCGCCGCCGAGGAAGCCTTCCTGTTTGTGCAACAAAAAATGAAGGGGCAAGCAGATGCTTAAACAGACTGAAGGCTCAAAAGCCGTCGCCGAAGCCATCGCGCTGTGCCGTCCGGAAGTGATCTGCGCCTATCCGATCTCGCCGCAGACGCATATCGTCGAAGCGCTGGGCGAAATGGTGAAATCGGGCACGCTGACGCCCTGCGAATTCATCAATGTGGAAAGCGAATTCGCCGCGATGTCGGTGGCCATCGGCGCTTCGGCAGCGGGTGCGCGCGCCTATACCGCGACCGCTTCGCAAGGATTGCTGTTTATGGCCGAAGCGGTTTATAACGCCTCCGGCCTCGGCCTGCCTATCGTGATGACGGTGGCCAATCGCGCCATCGGCGCACCGATCAATATCTGGAACGACCATTCCGATTCACTCTCACAGCGAGATTCAGGCTGGATGCAGCTATTCGCCGAAACCAACCAGGAAGCGCTCGATCTGCACATTCAGGCCTTCCGCCTGGCAGAAGAATTGTCCATGCCCATCATGGTGTGCATGGACGGCTTCATTCTCACCCACGCCTTCGAACGCGTGGACATGCCGTCACAGGAACAGGTCGACAGCTATTTGCCGCCGTTCGATCCGCGCCAAGTACTCGACCCCGCTGACCCGGTATCCATCGGTGCGATGGTGGGCCCGGAAGCCTTTATGGAAGTGCGCTATCTGGCACACGCCAAGCAAATGCAAGCGCTGGAACGCATCCCGCAGCTGGCCGCCGAGTTCAAAGAAACGTTCGGACGCGACAGCGGCGGACTGGTGCGCAGCTACTGTATCGAGGACGCAGAAACCGTGATCATCGCGATGGGCTCGGTACTTGGCACCATCAAGGATGTGGTGGACGAGATGCGCGAGGCGGGTCACAAGATCGGCGTGCTGGGCATCATCAGCTATCGCCCCTTCCCGCTGACGGAGGTGCGCGCCGCGCTGGTGAACTGCAAGCGTTTTCTGGTACTGGAGAAGAGCCTGGCAGTCGGCATGGGTGGCATCGTCGCCACCGATGTGCGCATGGCCGTGAGCGGCACCGGCCTGAAAGGCTTTACCGCCGTCGCAGGTCTGGGCGGGCGCCCTATCCCGAAGGCTTCCCTGCACAAACTGTTCCTCCAGGCAATAAATGAGGCGCTGCCACCCGTCACCTTCCTTGATCTGGACTGGGATGCGGTCAACAAACAACTGGAGCGCGAGCGGCAAAACCGCCACTCCGGCCCTATCGCCGAGAACATACTGCATGACAAGGGCATTGTTTCGGCCAAATTCGGTTAATTAAAACAGACAGGCCACAAAAACACGTTGTCAATTTAAAAACGGGAAAACTACAACAACCATGGCTAAAGCAGCAAAAGAAAACAAAGACGAACCGCTGGAAAAGCAGCTGTGGAAAGCCGCCGACAAGTTGCGCAAGAATATCGACGCAGCGGAATACAAGCATGTGGTGATGGGGCTGATCTTTCTGAAGTACATTTCCGATTCCTTTGAGGAGATGTTTGCCAGGCTGCAAGCGGGCGAGGGTGAATACGCCGGAGCTGACCCCGAGGATAAGGACGAATACAAGGCGGAGAACGTCTTCTTTGTGCCGTCTGAAGCGCGCTGGTCGCACCTCGTCGCCCGTGCCAAGCTGCCCACCATCGGCACTGTTGTGGATGAAGCGATGGACGCCATCGAGAAGGAAAACCCCTCGCTCAAGGGCGTGCTGCCCAAGGTGTTCGCGCGGCAGAACCTCGACCCCGCAAGCCTCGGCGGCTTGATCGATCTGGTGGGCAACATCGCGCTGGGCGATGCCAAGTCGCGCAGTGCCGATGTGCTGGGGCATGTGTTCGAATATTTCCTTGGCGAATTTGCACTGGCCGAAGGCAAGCAGGGCGGGCAGTTCTACACGCCGCGCAGCATTGTGGAGCTGCTGGTGATGATGCTGGAACCCTACAAAGGGCGGGTATTTGACCCCTGCTGCGGCTCGGGCGGTATGTTCGTGCAGTCAGAAAAATTTGTTGAGGAGCATCAAGGCCGCGTCAACGACATCTCTATCTACGGGCAGGAGAGCAACCAGACCACCTGGCGACTGGCGAAGATGAACCTGGCTATTCGCGGCATTGATAGCTCACAGGTGAAATGGAACAACGAAGGCTCCTTCCTCAACGATGCGCACAAAGACCTGAAGGCCGATTTCATCATCGCCAACCCGCCGTTCAATGTCAGCGACTGGAGCGGCGAGCTGCTGCGCGGCGATGGCCGCTGGCAATACGGCGCGCCGCCTGCGGGCAACGCCAACTTCGCGTGGTTGCAGCACTTCGCCTACCACCTCAACCCGCAGGGCAAGGCGGGCGTGGTGCTGGCCAAAGGCGCGCTCACCAGCAAGACCAGCGGCGAAGGCGATATCCGCAAGGCGCTCATTGCCGATGGCAACCTGATCGACTGCATTGTCAACCTGCCTGCCAAACTGTTTTTGAATACGCAGATACCGGCGGCGCTGTGGTTCATGAACCGTAATCGCACCGTAGGGGCAAATAATCATTTGCCCCTACATCCGCGCAAAAATGAAATCCTGTTTATTGACGCACGCAACCTCGGCCACCTGATCAACCGCCGCACCAAGGAGCTCTCACACGGGGACATCCAGCACATCGCCGACACCTACCATGCGTGGCGCACCTCTTCCGTCATTGATAAAACAACTAGCCATTCGACTAAGCCCGCTAGCGGGCAAGTCGCTGGTTATCCCGCGCAGGCGGGAATCCAGCCATATCAAGACATCAAAGGCTTTTGTGCCTCCGTGTCGCTGGCACGGGTGCAAGAGCTGGACTACGTGCTCACGCCGGGTCGCTATGTCGGCCTGCCGGACGAAGAGGACGACTTCAATTTCGCCGAACGCTACACCGCGTTGAAAGCCGAGTTTGAGGCGCAGTTGCTGGAAGAGGCGAAGCTGAACAAAGCCATAACCGAGAACTTGGCAAAGGTGAAAGTATGAGCGAGCAGCGCAAACGACAGGGCAAGGAAAAAGCCGATGTCACCATTCCCGCAGCATCCAGCCTGCTGGAAATGCCCCACACCTACGCGGAGCTATTGGAAAGTATCAAAGCTCAGGTTCAGAGTGCCCGCCTCAAAGCGGTATTGTCCGCCAACGCCGCGCTCGTGATGCTTTACTGGCACATAGGACAAAGCATACTCACGCGCCAAAGCAGCGAAGGCTGGGGGGCGAAAGTGATCGACCGTTTATCCTTTGACCTCAAACAAGCGTTCCCCGATATGCAAGGCTTCTCACCGCGCAATCTCAAATACATGCGGGCTTTTGCCGAGGCCTACCCGGAAGCCGAATTAGTGCAACGGCTCGTTGCACTAATTCCAATCGAGGCTCTGGTATCACAATCTGTGACACCTTTTAAAAATGGAAATTTTGCTCGATTCCCCCAGCCGTTTCAGCTTCAGTTCGCGCAATCAAAAAATGGGCAACTGGTCACAGATTGTGACCGGTTTGCCGACTTGAAGCACTCGAAGTGGTTTACCTTCTCAAGAATGGAAACGAACGCCACTGTTATCTTGGCGAAGGTGAAGAAATGACCCAAAGCATCATTAAAACGGAAGACTATCTCGCCTTTATTCAGGACATCAAACAGCGCATTCAAGGCGCGCAAATCAAGGCATCCGTTGCGGTCAATCAGGCGTTATTGCAACTTTATTGGGAACTGGCCGAGCGCATCGTCGCCAAACAACAGGATTCGGCTTGGGGCGATGGTTTCTTGCTGCAAATGAGCCGCGATTTGCAGACCGAGTTTCCCGAGATGAAAGGGTTTTCACCGCGCAACCTGAAGTATATGCGCCAATGGTTTCAGTTCTGGACGGTAGGATCGTCAATTGGGCAACAACTTGTTGCCCAATTAGACAAGCCCGCAATTGCGCAACAGCTTGTTGCGCAATTGGACAAGCCAATCAGCCAACAGCTTGCTGGCCCAATCACGCAGATACCATGGGGACACAACCTGGTCATTATCAGCAAGATAAAAACGACCGAACAGGCATTGTTTTATGTGCAGAAAACCATCCAGAACAACTGGTCGCGGGCGGTCTTGACGCACCAGATTGAAAGCGGCCTCCACCTGCGTGAAGGTAAAGCAGTCACCAACTTTCAAACCACCTTGCCTGCGCCGCACTCGGATCTCGCCCGCCAGATGCTGAAAGACCCCTATCACTTCGATTTTTTAATATTGAAGGAACGGCATGATGAGCAAGAGTTGGAAAATGCCCTGATCGAGCATATCACCCGGTTCTTACTGGAACTGGGCGCGGGATTCTCCTACCTCGGGCGGCAATACAAGCTGGAAGTGGACGGGGACGAATTTTTCATTGACCTGCTGTTCTATCATGTGCGCCTGCATTGCTACGTCGTCGTCGAGTTGAAAACCGTCAAGTTCAAGCCGGAGTTTGCCGGAAAACTCAATTTCTATATTTCGGCTGTGGATGACATGTTAAAAACCGGACAAGACAGCCCGACCATCGGCATCCTGATTTGCAAATCCAAAAAAGACACCGTGGTCGAATACGCGCTACGCAACATCAACAAACCCATCGGAGTCAGCGAATACACCATCACGCAAAACCTGCCGGAAGAATTAAAATCGTCGCTGCCTAGTATTGAGGAGATTGAGGCGGAGCTGGGGGGCGGGGATGAGTGAATGGCAAGAATCCGCCCTTGGTGATTTCATCAATGTGAAGCATGGCTACGCATTTAAAGGTGATGAAATTACAAGTGAAGAAAGAGCTGAGGTATTGGTAACACCTGGAAATTTTTATATTGGTGGAGGTTTCAAGTCTGGGAAGTTTAAATTTTTTAAAGGTAATTTCCCCCAAAGCTATGTATTGAAGGAAAACGACATTGTGGTAACCATGACCGACCTAAGCAAGGAAGGTGATACTTTAGGTTATGGCGCAAAAATCCCTAAAAGTAACGGTAAGGTGTTTTTGCATAACCAACGAATTGGTTTAGTTGAATTTATAAGAGGTGATATTTGCAAGGATTTCTTGTACTGGATACTGCGCACAGCTGGATATCAGGGTTTCGTTTTAGGTGCTGCAACAGGAACCTCTATCCGCCATACATCACCCACAACAATTAAAGAATACAAATTTCTTCGTCCAACTTTAAACGAACAAAAAACCATCGCCGCCGTGCTCAGCAGTCTCGACGACAAAATCGACCTGCTGCACCGCCAGAACAAAACTCTCGAAGCCATGGCAGAAACCTTGTTCCGTCAGTGGTTCGTGGAAGAGGTGCAGGTGGATTGGGAGGAAGGAAAAGTTGAAGATTTGTTTGTGTTACAAAGAGGTTATGATTTGCCTGCACAAAACAGAACTGATGGCCCATATCCAATTTATGCTGCCAGCGGCTACAGCGGTGGTCATTCGGAATGCAAAGTAAAAGGCCCGGGAGTAACTACTGGTCGAAGTGGACTGCTGGGTAAAGTGTTTTTTGTGCTTGAAGACTTCTGGCCCCTAAATACTTCTCTGTATGTGAAGGAGTTCAAACGTGGAACGCCGCTGTTCTCATATTTTTTCCTCAAGACGCTGGATTTGAACTCATACAATGCGGGCTCGGCAGTGCCGACACTGAACAGAAATCATGTTCACTCAGAAAAAGCTTCACTTCCACCAGTCGATCTAATTAAGCGATTTGAAGAGATTGCGCACCCTCTGTACCAAAAAATCAAACAGAATGAATCGCAGGTACGTGGGCTCGAAACCCTCCGCGACACCCTGCTGCCCAAGCTGATGAGTGGCGAAGTGAGGGTGGTATGATGTCGGCTGTGTTTATCCGCTAACTGCCGGAAATGATATGAATTTCGACCAACTGACTGATGCCGATATTCAAACGCTGATTACCTTGGACAAGCGGGTGACCAATCCGACGGTGCGCTGGCAGGAAAAGCCGGGGCATAAGCAGCGTAATCTTAAGGTCGAAGGCGACGGCTATTCCTTTGAGTTGTATTTGCGGCAGAGTTATCACAATCCGGATGATTTTTCGTGCGGGTTGAAAGTGATCAAACCGGATGGGCAGCCGCTCACTTTGTTGCGTTATAACGGCGGCGGGCATGTGCATGGCGAGATTGTCTTTGCCTGCCATATCCACCGGTCAACTTATCAGGCGATTGCGGCAGGCAAGAAGCCTGAATCTCATGCGGAAGAAACCAAGGTTTACCGCACGCTGGATGGTGCGCTGGCTTGTTTGCTGGAAGATGCGGGTATCTCAGGTTTGCTCCATGTGGCGCATGATGCGCCCGATTTGTTCGATTGAGGTATGCCATGCTGGAAATGTTGGATGAAAAGATGTTGTGCGCGCAGTTCTGTGCGCAAATCAAGCTGCACCGCCGCAATAACGGCATGGTGCTGCTGGAAACGCCTTTTGCTTATCCCGATGGTGATCAGTATCCGATTTACCTGACGGAAACTGGCGCTGGCGGTTTGCGCGTCAGCGATGGCGGCCACACGCTCATGCACTTGAGCTACGAGAACGATGTGGATAAGTTCTTCGAGGGCAGTCGCAGCATTTTGCTGAACCAGATTATTGCCGAGCAAGGCGTCAATTACGACGGCGACAATGGGCAGTTTTATCTGGAATGCGCTCCGGCGAAGTTGTCCGAGGCCGCATTCCGCCTGGGGCAGGCGATTACCCGTGTTTACGATCTGACCTTCCTTAACCGCTCGCGCGTCGCTTCGACTTTTTACGATGATTTGCAGGAGCAGATTTCTGCTTTCGTCTCGGTGGAAAAGGTTCACAAAAATTATGTTGTCGCGGGCATACCCAATGCAGATCACTATCCGGTGGATTTTTGCATTGACGGAAAGAATAACCAGCGATTGTTCTTGTTCGGTATCCCCAACCGCGACAAGGCGCGACTCACGACGATATTCCTTCAGTATTTCATCCAGCAGCGAGTGGAGTTTGATTCCATGCTGGTATTCGAGAACCAAGAGGATATTCCCCGTCCCGATCTGGCACGGTTGTCCAATGTCGGCGGGGACATGATTTCTTCCTTGAATGCCGAAGATGACTTCAGGCGCAAGTTATTGAAGCGGGTTGCTTGAGGTACGAAGGTACATGCGGCTTCTCTTAAATTTGAAGTGAGGTAAGAACTAAAAGAGAAGTTAAAAGAGGAGATTGGCTTGTCATTGATTATCAATATCATTTCTTCTCTTAATTGACCGTGAGCGATTCTGTTTCAAAAGAAGAAATACGAATATGACAACCAGGCTCACCGAATCCGCCATCGAAGACTTCGCCATCAAGCTGTTCGAGCGTTTGGGCTATGACTACATCCATGCGCGGATGGCTACAGATTGTAGCCAACTGAAAAAAGCCGTGATGAATGGAAGGCGTTTTCAGTTATCCGAAATTGCCGGACAACTGAAGCAGATGGCAAGAGATATGCGCTGGGGATTAACCCTCGTTCCAACTCCCGAGAAATGCTTGGTGGTTCAAGCAACTGCCGCAATGAAAGCCGACCCTTCAAGTCCAGAAAAATGCTATAGTTTTTCTGGATTTTTAGTATCTATGCAGGCATGAAAAACATATCTGAAACATGCTTTTACTTCATTGCCGGGCATGGCAGGGGGTGGGCGTTTTCGCCAAGCGATCTGGCGGGCCGGTTTTCGCGCCAGCAGGTGGATAGCCTGCTCTCTGAATTGACCCGGCAGGGCAGGATTCGGCGGGTGGCGCGCGGCATTTACGATTACCCGCGCTTCAGTGAATTGCTGCAACAGACAATGTCGCCGGATATCGACCAAGTAGCGGCGGCTTATGCGCGAAAGTTTGGCTGGCGTGTGGAGGTTTCGGGCGAGTCGGCGCTGAATCTGCTGGGGCTTTCCACCCAGGTGCCGGGGCGTTATGTGTATTTGAGCGACGGGCCGAACAAGCGTTACGAGGTGACAGGTGCGGAGCTGGAATTCAGGAAGTCGGTGTTGAAGGATATTGGCTTCAAGTATCGCGAGAGTTCGCTGCTGGTGCAGGCGCTGAAGGCGCTGGGCAAGGAGCAAGTGACTGCGGCGGTGATCGACAAAGCACGCGCGCAGCTCGACCCCAAGCTGTTCGAGAAAATCCTGAAGGATACGCAAGGCGCAACCGGCTGGATTTACGAGGCGATCAAGCAAATCTGCCGGGGCGAAAATGGATAAGGTCGCCCGTCTCGATATTCGTCAGCGCAGTGAGCTGTTTCGCGAGACGGCCAGTCTGATGAAAACCACATCGGCCATTGTCGAAAAGGATTTTTGGGTGGTGTGGGCGCTGGATAAGTTGTTTGGCGATTCGCAGTTGCGGCAGGTGCTGAAGTTTAAGGGGGGAACCAGCTTGTCCAAGGCATTTGGACTGATCGGGCGGTTTTCGGAAGATATCGATTTGATTCTGGATTGGCGCGAAGTGACAGGTGAGGACCCATACCGGGAGCGCAGCAAAAGCCAGCAGATGAAATTCAACGAGGCCACCAACGAGCAGGCGGCGGCATATATTCGCGAGACGCTATTGCCGCAGGTGGCTGCGCGGGTTGATTCGCTGTGCAGTTGCAGCATAGACCCGGACAATCCGCATTCCCTCAACATCCGTTATCCATCGGCCTTTTCTGATGCTTATTTGCGGCCTGAAATATTGCTGGAGATTGGGCCGCTGGCTTCGTGGTTGCCCTCTGCCGAGTTTGCAATTGGGGCTTATGCGGCGCGTCATTTTCCGGGTGTATTCGAGCGTGCAGAGTGTTTCGTGCCCACAATATTGGCGAAGCGGACATTCTGGGAGAAGGCGACCATCCTGCATCAGGAGGCGCACCGGGCCGAGGATAGGCAGATGCCTCCGCGCTATTCGCGGCACTATTACGATATGGCCCGGCTGGCGCAATCCGATGTGAAGGTAGAGGCGCTGGCGGATGTGGCGTTGCTGGCCGAGGTGGTCGCTTTCAAGCAGCGGTTTTACCCAAGCGCTTGGGCGAACTATGAGATGGCAAGGCCGGGAAGCTTCAGGCTAATCGCTCCCGCATATCGGTTTGATGCGCTGCGGAAAGATTATCAGGCCATGCAGAATATGATTTTTGATCGGCATCTTTCGTTCGAGGCGATTATCGAAACGCTGACCGGATTGGAAACCGAGATCAACGCGCTTGGGAGCGGGATATGACTGCGAGACTCACCGAATCAGCCATCGAAGATTTCGCCATCAAACTATTCGAGCGCTTGGGCTACGACTACATCCACGCGCCGGACATCGCGCCGGATGGCGATAAGCCTGAACGTAGCCGGTACGATGAGGTTCTGCTGACCGGGCGGCTGGAAGCGGCGCTCAAGCGCATCAACCCCAAGCTGTCGCCCGCCCTTTTGCAAGCAGGCTTGAAGGAAGTGCAGCGCATCCATTCGCCCGAGTTGCTGACGAACAACGAGGCATTTCATCGCTTGCTGACCGAGGGCGTGCCGGTGTCCGCCCACAAAGATGGCGACGAGCGCGGCGAGCGGGTGTGGCTAATCGACTTTGCTAATCCTGCGAACAACGAGTTCGTCGTCGCCAACCAGTTCACGGTGATCGAGAACCACCAGAACAAGCGGCCCGATCTGGTGCTGTTCGTGAACGGTATTCCGCTGGTGGTGATCGAGCTGAAAAACGCCGCCGATGAAAACGCCACCATCAAGGCGGCGTATCAGCAACTGGAAACCTACAAGCAGGCCATCCCCGGCCTGTTCACATCCAATGCATTCACGGTAATTTCAGACGGGCTGGAAGCCAAGGCTGGCTCGCTCTCGGCGGGCTACTCGCGCTTCATGAGCTGGAAGAGCGCGGACGGCAAGGCCGAGGCTTCGCATCTGGTGAGCCAGTTGGAGGTGTTGATCAATGGCATGCTGAACAAGGCGACGCTGCTGGATTTGGTGCGCCACTTCATCGTTTTTGAAAAATCTAGGAAAGAAGACAGCAAGACCGGGGTGATCATGATCGGCACGGTGAAGAAGCTGGCAGCGTATCACCAGTATTACGCGGTGAATGCGGCGGTGGCTTCCACCTTGCGTGCGGCGGACATGGCCGAGCCGAAATTTGCGCAGCCCCCGGCCAGCTACGGCTTGCCCGATGTGGCGCAACAGCCCAAGGGCGACAAGAAGGCCGGGGTGGTGTGGCATACGCAGGGTTCGGGCAAGTCGCTGTCGATGGTGTTCTACACCGGCAAGATCGTGCTGGCGCTGGATAACCCGACGATACTGGTGATCACGGATCGCAACGATCTGGACGACCAGTTGTTCGATACCTTCGCCGCTTCCAAGCAGTTGCTGCGGCAGGAGCCGGTGCAGGCGGCGGATCGCGAGCAGTTGAAGGACTTGCTCAAGGTGGGCTCGGGCGGGGTGATCTTTTCCACCATCCAGAAATTTCAGCCGGAAGAGGGCAATGTGTACGAGCAGTTGTCTCCTCGGCGCAATATCGTGGTGATCGCCGACGAGGCGCACCGCACGCAATACGGCTTCAGCGCCAAGACGGTGGACGACAAGGACGCCAGCGGCGAGGTGATCGGCAAGAAGGTGGTGTACGGCTTTGCCAAATACCTGCGCGATGCGCTGCCGAACGCTACCTATCTGGGCTTTACCGGCACACCGATTGAAAAGACCGATGTGAACACCCCGGCGGTGTTCGGAAACTACGTGGATATCTACGACATCGCGCAGGCGGTGGAAGATGGCGCGACGGTGCGCATCTATTACGAGAGCCGTTTGGCCAAGGTGGGTTTGAGCGACGAAGGCAAGAAGCTGGTCGCCGAGTTGGACGAGGAACTGGATCAGGACGAGCTGACCGAGACGCAGAAAGCCAAGGCCAAGTGGACCAGGATGGAAGCGCTGATCGGCAGCGATCAGCGCATCAAGAACATCGCCCGCGACATCGTGGCGCACTTTGAGTCTCGGCAGCAGGTGTTTGCAGGCAAGGCTATGGTCGTGTGCATGTCGCGGCGCATCGCCGCCGAGCTGTATGCCGAGATCAAGATACTCAAGCCGGAGTGGCATGATGATAATTTGAACAAGGGCGCAATCAAGGTGGTGATGACAGCTGCGAGCAGCGATGGCCCGAAGATGGCGATGCATCACACCACGAAGGAACAGCGCCGCACCCTGGCAGATCGCATGAAGAACGACGACGATCCGCTCAAGCTGGTGATCGTGCGCGATATGTGGCTAACCGGCTTTGACGCGCCCAGCATGCACACGCTCTACATCGACAAGCCGATGAAGGGGCACAACCTGATGCAGGCGATTGCACGGGTGAACCGGGTGTACAAGGATAAGCCCGGCGGTCTGGTGGTGGACTACCTGGGCATTGCCGCAGACTTGAAAGAGGCGCTGTCGTTCTATTCCGACGCAGGCGGCAAGGGCGACCCGACGCTGGCACAGGAGCAGGCAGTGAGCCTGATGCTGGAAAAACTGGAAGTGGTTTCGGCGATGTACAGCGGCTTTGCCTACGAGGATTATTTTGCGGCAGAGACTTCGCGCAAGTTGTCGCTGATACTGGAAGCGGAGGAACACATCCTCGGGCTGGAAGATGGGCGCAAGCGCTACATCAACGAAGTGACAGCGCTATCGCAGGCATTCGCCATTGCAATACCGCACGAGCAGGCGATGGATGCCAAGGATGAGGTCGGATTCTTCCAGGCGGTGAAGGCCCGGCTGGCGAAGTTCGACGGTACTGGCGAGGGGCGCAGTAACGAAGAGATTGAAACCACCATCCGGCAGGTGATCGACCAAGCACTTGTGTCGGAAAAGGTGATTGATGTATTTGATGCGGCGGGCATCAAGAAGCCGGATATTTCGATTTTGTCAGAAGATTTCCTGGCGGAGCTGAAAGGCTTCAAGCATAAGAACATTGCGCTGGAAGTATTGAAGAAGCTGCTCAACGACGAGTTGAAGGTGCGCGTCAAAAAGAATCTGGTGCAGAGCAAAAGCCTGATGGAGATGCTGGAACTTGCCATCAAAAAATACCACAACAAGGTACTGACTGCCGCCGAGGTGATGGAAGAGCTAATCAAGATCAGCAAGGAGATCGTCGCATCGGACGATGAGGCCAAGCACTTGGGGTTGAGCGAATTCGAGTATGCGTTCTATACGGCGGTAGCGAATAACGACAGCGCAAAACAGTTGATGCAGCAAGACAAGCTGCGCGAGCTGGCCGTAGTACTGACACAGCGGGTGCGCGAGAACGCTTCAATCGACTGGACGATCAAGGAAAGCGTGAAGGCGAAACTGAAGGTGATCGTGAAGCGCACCCTGCGCCAGTACGGCTATCCGCCGGATATGCAGTTGCTGGCGACTGAGACGGTGTTGAAGCAGGCAGAGATGATTGCGGATGAGTTGGCTGTAACAGCGCATTGATCCTCAATAAGCAGGCACTCCCGCCAAACGGAATTTGATTGCCGTCACAGCCCGGATTGGCCGGTGAACAGCCCTTCGCCCGCAGATTTCAATACTGCACTCTTCTGGATATTTCGTCGTTGAGTCCCTTGACCCATTCGTTATAGGTCGGGCTGATGCACTTTTCGTCGGTTTTGGCCGGTCCGCCAGATGCTTTTCCGGAACAGCGATTCAGGAAATCAAGGCCGTTGCTATCCTTGTATTTGATGCTGTATTTTTTCAAGTTGTAGGCGATCTCAACTGTGGCTGAAGCCTTTCCGTCGGATCGCGTCGCTATCATGCGGTCCGGTATTTCGCTGGGGGGCACATCCCATCCTGCTTTGGTTGCGGCTATGCGTATATCAATTCGAACTTCCTCAATGCTTACCCCGTGGCTGCCAAAGTGTTTGATCGGCTGATCTTCGTAATCGACCATCTGCATGGGGGGCGTGGCGCAGCCCAGTAATGCAAGCAAGGCAAATGATGTTATGAATGCTTGTTTCAATTTGTGCTCCTTTGAGTAGTTCAACTTGCTGGCGATAATGATGCTGATTTATTCGGTTTTGTCGCTCCGTTTTTCGGCGGTGCGTTCGACTATCTTGCCGGGCATTGCCGCTGCGCTTGAAACGGCGGGGTTTCGCAAAGGCTGTTTGCGCGGACTGGAATCGCTCATGATTCAAGCGGCCGCTTGTTGTCGAGATGCCGCTGCAAGCCGTGCACCAGATTCTGTGTGAGTTGCGCCTGCAGTTCTTCCCAGGGCACGACGATGCCGAATTCGATGGCCTGGGTGACACGCAGTCCCTGATAGCCGCAGGGGTTGATGTTGTCGAACGGTGACAAGTCCATGTCCACGTTGAACGACAGGCCGTGATAGCTGCATCCGGTTTTGATCTTGAGACCGAGGGCGGCGATCTTGGCGTCGCCGACGTATACGCCGGGCGCATCCTCGCGTCCTTCCGCGTTTACGCCGTATTCCGCTAGCAGGTCGATCACGGCTTGTTCCATCAGGCGTACCAGTTCGCGCACGTTGATTCTCCAGCGGCGCAGGTCAAGCAGCAGGTAGGCGACGATCTGGCCGGGGCCGTGGTAGGTAATCTGGCCACCGCGGTCGATTTTCACGACCGGGATGGAGGTCGGGTTGAGCAGGTGTTCGGGTTTGCCGGCCTGGCCCTGGGTGTAGGTGGGAGGATGCTGCACCAGCCAGATTTCGTCCGCGGTATCGGCGGTGCGTTCGGCGGTGAATTGCTGCATCGCGCGCCAGGTCGGCTCGTAGTCGACCATGCCCAGCGCTTTGATGTGTATCGTCGGATGTTGCACGGGCTTCAGAGCACCATTTTAACCATCGGGTGGGAGGTCAGGTCGCGGTACAAATTGTCGAGCTGCTCGCGCGAGGTGGCGCGGATGGTGCAGGTAAGGCTGAGGTATTTGGCGTTGCTGCTGCTGCGCGCTTCAATGCTGGCAAGGTCGAAATCCGGCGCATGCACCAGCACGACTTTGGAGATGGCCTCGGCAAATCCGGGTTTGGCTTCGCCAAATATCTTCAGGGGAAAGTCGCTGGGATATTCGACTAGTGAATCTTTGGGTTTGATCATTTGCGCATCACATCCCGTTTGAACGTCTGGTAGAGCGTATGCATTTTGGCGAACATCGCGCCGGGTTTGCCGTTGCCGACCGGCTTGCCGTCGAGCGTGGTGATGGCGAGCACCTCCTTGGTGCTGGAAGTGAGCAGCAGTTCGTCGGCGCCGAACACTTCTGCCTTCGTTACCTTGCGCACTTCATGCGGAATGCCGTTGGCGGCCGCGAGTTCGAGGATGACATCGTAGGTGATGCCGGGCAGCATGAGATTGTCTTTGGGCGGTGCGAGCAGCGTTCCGTTTTTCGCCACGAAAATGTTGCTGGCCGCGCCTTCGGTTAAGAAAGCGTCGTCGCGGATCAGGATGGCTTCGGCGCAGCCCGCTTCCACGGCAGCCTGGCGCAGCAGCACGTTGGGCAGCAGCGCGATAGCCTTGATATCGCAACGCAGCCAGCGGTTGTCGACCACGGTGATGCAGTCGATGCCGCGCTGCAGTTGTTCGGCAGACGGCGTGGTGAGCGGGTTGCTCAGCACGAACACGGTGGGCTGCACAGGCGGGTTCGGAAATGCGTGATCGCGCTTGGCGACGCCGCGCGTGATGTGCAGGTAGAGATATTGGTCTTGATTTCGACCTTCCTGGTCGTTGCGCCTGATGATCTCGGTGAGGATGTCTGTCCACTCGCGTTCGCTGTGCGGGTTCGGCAGCTTGATGCCGTCCAGGCTGTGTTGCAGGCGCTTGAGGTGTTCGGCCATGCGGAAGGCGCGGCGCGAATAGACCGGGATGACTTCGTACACGCCGTCGCCGAAGATGAAGCCGCGGTCCAGTACCGGCACCCTGGCTTCTTCAATCGGCATGAAAGCGCCATTCAGGTAAACAGTCATGCCTTGCTCCTTTATTGGAACAGCAACCGGATGTTGTCCACACCTCTGGAGAATACATTTGCCAGCCGGATATCGTCCAGCGCGACGACGGGCAGTTCCAGATAGGGTTTGTCGTCCAGGGTGATGCGCAGGGTTCCGATCTGCTGGCCGAGGTCTATCGGGGCCAGCATCGGCTGCTGTGTTTCCAGCGTGGCCTTGAGTGCTTCGCCACGTCCCTTGGGGATGGTGATGTAGCAGTCCGAGCGGAATCCGATGTTCAGGTGTTTCGAGGTGCCCTTCCACACGCGCTTGGTGGTCACCGCTTGGGTCTTGGAGTAAAGCTTGATGGCTTCGAAATTCTGGAAGCCGTAGTTCAGCAGGCGCTGACTTTCGCTGCTGCGCAGTTTATCGGTCGCGGTGCCGAGCACGACGGCAATCAGGCGCCGTTCGTCGCGCTTGGCGGAGGCGACCATATAAAATTCTTCGGCTTCGTTGACGCCCGTTGCCATGCCGTCGACGAAGGGGTCCTGCCACAGCAGGCGGTTGCGATTGAACTGGTTGATGCGGTTGTATTGGTATTCGCGCTGCGCGTAAATAAAATAAAACTCCGGGAAGTCGCGCACGAGCGCGGCGGAGAGCAATGCCAGGTCGTGTGCGCTGCTGTAGTGCTGCGCATCGGGCGCGCCGGTGGCGTTGACGAAATGGGTGTCCTTCAGGCCCAGACGTTGGGCTTCGCTGTTCATGGTGTCGGCCAGTGCCAATTCGTGATTGGCGATTTTTTCCGCCAGCACGCGCGCCGCGTCGTTGGCGGATTGCACGATCAGTCCGCGCAGAAGTTCTTCCACTGTCACTTCTTTTCCCGCGTTCAGGAACATGCGCGATTCGTCGGTTTGTATGCGCGTGGCATATGCCGAGGGAATGAGGCGCTGGGAGAGTGAAATCTTGCCCTGCTTGATCGCGCCGAATACGACATAAGCCGTCATCAGTTTGGTCAGGTGCGCGGGCGGAATGTGCGCGTTGGCGTTTTGCTCCACCAGAAACTGTCCGCTGGTGTAGTCGTACAAGGCATACGAGTTGGCGGCAAGCGCGGGAGAGTCGGGAGTTTGTTCTTGAGAAAATGCCAATGATGAGAATAGGGAAAACAGTAATAACAATACGAATTTCATGGTGATCAATCGTGTGAAGAGGCGGCGATTATAGCAAGCACGCGGGTTTGCGGGCGGCGGACCGGCAAGGGTATAGGCAAAGTACTACAGGGTATAGGTACGGTCTAGTCCGTACGGCATATTGTCAGGTTTGCTTGCTGGGACTAAAAAGCAACCATCACAGGAACAACTTGGGAGCTCGCCATGCAACTCATCAGCGAAAAAATGGGACAGGAAATCGGAAAAGTACCGAATCGCATCAGCCGGGAACATGACCCTGAAGCACTGGGAATAGATTTTGTGGATGTTGCGGAATCGCACGTGCTGTTCTTCGGTCGCGTGAAAGATTTTGTGCACGGCGAATTGCCCGAAACGAAATCAGATCTTTCCGAGTTTGATCGGAACTGCGAACTGGAAGTCTGGTTGCAAGGCATCGGCGCATCGCGCTTCGGTCAGTTGCGCTCCTTCATTCGTTTGTACGAGGCGCATTTCGAATTTCATCGCCACGCGTCGGAAGTGCTGGCGATGATTCATGCGGGAAGCTGGATCGCCGCCGAGCATTTGCGCAGGAGCGAATTGTCCCAGGCATTGCGGCGCGTGCTGATCTCGCTCACCGAACTGAACGAATCGATCAACAAGCCGGCAGTGAGCGTCAGCTGATCGAGTCGCTGAACTGGGCGGCCTGGTTGGCCTGTTCTACTGCCTGTTCCGCAATCTCGGTCGCTTTCTCGGGGTCTATTCCAAGCGCGGCCCACTCTTCCGGTGCAACATAGCTGCCGACGAATTCACGCATTCCGAGCTGCGGCAACAGTCTCTCTGTAATGCTGATGATGCGCGCCAGAGGTTGACCCTCGGCCGACTCCACCAGATCCGGCGTATGGTGATAGCGTATTACCGCGACGATCTCGCTGGGCAAATTCCAGTGTTTGGCCAGTTCCGCACCCAATTCGTCATGCGTCACTTCCAGTAATTCTCGTTCCACCTCGATGGCAGGCCGGTCGGGCTCGATGACCAGTCGCGTGTGCAGGTCGTCGCTGCGCCGTGTATCCAGATGCGCCAGCGCCAGATAGCCGATGTCGTGCAGCATTCCCGCGAGGAAGATCAGGTCTTCCGGCGGACGGTTCTTGCTTGGCATCGCGCGCACCACCGCCAGCATGGCGAACGATACCGCCATGGTGTGCAGCCACAATTCCTGCGGATCGAAACGCCCGATGGGCTTGCTCACCAGCGACATGACGGCAATGCCGGTTGCGACCGACTTCACGCGGGTCAATCCCAGCAGCATGGCCGCATCCTTGACTGCGGAGATATGGCGCGTGGCACCCAGCAGCGGGGAGTTGGCGAGACCGATGATCTTGGCCGAGATCATCGGGTCTTGCGAAATCAGCAGCATCATCTGACGTTCGCCTTCTTCGCTATCCAGCTTGAGCGCCATCAGCTTCTGGGCGATGACGGGCAGCGCGGGCAATGAGTTCAGGTTGCGGACGGCTTGGCGGAGATCGATGGGAGTATTCATTGGGTCGGGTGAAGTTTGTTAGAAAGAAGTTGCGACTTGTTTTGCGTGCTCCGCCTGTTCGCGGACGATGATCGCGAGTTTGTCGGCACGCGCCGGATCGATGCCCAGCACGCTCCACTCCTGCGGGCGGATATCCGAACCGACATGTTCCGAAATACCGAACGCCGGCAGCAGTTTTTCAGCCAGATTGAGCAGGGCGATATAGGGTTGTCCGGCATGTGCGCCCGCGCTATCCGGCGTGTGGTGGTAGCGCAGCACGGCGACGACGTCGTCCGGCAAATCCCAGTGTTGGGCCAGTTGTGCGCCCAGTTCGCCGTGCCCGATCTCGATCACGTCCGATTCGATTTCGGTGATGGGCCGGTCGGGTTCGGCCGCCAGTCTGGATTGCAGCAGGTCGCTGCGCTCCGGATCGATATAGTTGAGCACCATGAAACCGATATCGTGCAGCAGGCCGGCGAAGAATATTTCGTCGTCCAGCGGCCGGCCGCGGCTGGGCATGGCATGCGCCAGCGCGCACATTGCCAGGGCGATGCCCAGGCTGTGCAGCCAGAGTTGCTGGATGTTCATGTGGCCTGTCGAATGGCGGTCGAGCGTGGACATCACGGCGATGCCGACCGAAACCGACTTGACGCGGTTGACGCCGAGCATCATGGCGGCATCCGGGATTGATGCGATCTTTTTTGAAGCGCCGAACAATGGGGAGTTGGCGAGGCCGATGAGGCGCGCTGAGATCTGCGGGTCTTGCTCGATCAGCTTCAGCAGTTGTTGCTCGCCTTCCGGCGTATCCAGCGGCAGCCGCAATATCTTCTGGGCCACCAGCGGCATGGCGGGCAGGCTGTCCAGATTAAGAATGGCTGCTTTCAGATCGACGCGCTTCTCGTTCATTGCTGCTTTCTCGGGTTGTTGTTGCCGCCGATTTATCGGCAGCCATTCTATCCCGAATAGGACAGGGCAGACAGCAGGCAAGCGGGATAAAAACCTTAAATGCCCGAGGGGCGCTTGGACAGCTTGCGCTGCAGAGTGCGGCGGTGCATGTTGAGGACGCGCGCGGTGGCGGAAATGTTGTCTCCGTTTTCGTGCAGGATGCGCTGAATATGTTCCCACTCCAGGCGCTCCACCGTGGCGGGATGCGCTTCAACCGCTATGTCGGCGCTGGCATTGTGGCCGAAGGCCGCGACGATCTCGTCGGCATTGGCCGGCTTGGACAGGTATTGTGTCGCCCCCAGTTTGATTGCCTCCACTGCCGTGGCGATGCTGGCGTAGCCGGTCAGCATCACGATGCGCGTGGCGGGATCGAGTTCGTGCAGTTTCTGTACCAGCACCAGGCCGGAGGCACCATCCATCTTCAGGTCCAGCACCGCGTATTCGGGCGGATTGGCCAAGGCGAGCGGTAGCGCCTGTTCTACGCTTTCGGCAGTGGTCACGGCGAAGCCGCGCTTGTCCAGCGCGCGCGACAGCACGTTGCGGAACGTGGCGTCGTCGTCCACCAGCATAAGTGAAGGTCTTTCGATTGCGCTCATGCGGCGATACTCCGCAACGGTAATATCACTTCGGTGGTTGCGCCGCCGCCGGCGCGGTTGGACAGGCGCACACTGCCGCCCAGCCTTTCCAGCGTGGCATTGGCGAGGAATAAGCCCAGGCCGCGTCCTTCCTGCTTGGTGGTGAAGAACGCCGAGCCGGCGCGCGAGGCGGCCTCGGAGGTGAGGCCCGGACCGTGGTCGTGTATTTCCAGAACGAGGTATTCCTCGGTCCAGAACAGCATGATGTCCATCTCGATCGGTGATGCATCTGCGGCGTTGTTCAACAGGTTCAGCAGTGCCGAGCGCAAGGCCAGATCGGCACGCACGCGCGGCGAGGGTTGCTGGCCTTTGACGTGAAAGCGGTATTGCACGGTCGGGCGCAGCAGTTGCCACTCATCCAGCAGGTTGCGTACGAATTCTTCCAGCGACAATTCACTGCTGCTTTCCTGTGCATGTGCGAGCAGGGAATCGAGAATGCGTTTGCAGTTGCGCACCTGCTCGTTGAGGATGTTCAGGTTTTCCTGGTGTTCCGGCTCATTGCAGTCGTGGCGCATTTCGCCGATGACGACCGACATGGTGGAAAGCGGCGTGCCCAGTTCGTGCGCGGCCCCTGCCGCCTGCGTGCCCAGTGCCACGATGCGCTCGTTGCGCAATATTTCCTCGCGCACCCGGTTGAGTTGCGCGTCCCTGCCGCGCACCGCGTTCGCCATTTCAACGGCGAAATAGGCCACCACTACAGCGCTGATGACGAATCCCAGCCACATGCCGAGGACATGCACGTCGAAAGCATCCGTCAGTGGCGAGGTGGTTGCGGCGGGTGCGGCTTCCATGTTGTGGTTCGCATGATCCATTTGCTGCATCTGGGTTGCGGCATGCTGCGCGTGGCCGCCCGGGAACGGCACGTACCACACCATCAACAGGCTATAGCACGCCAGCGTGAGAGCCGCCATGCCCCAGATCAGGCGCCGCGGCAGCGTTGCGGCGGCGATCACCAGCGGCAACAAGTAGATCGAGACGAAAGGATTGGTGGAGCCACCGCCGTAATACAGCAGTACCGTCAGTACCAGCACATCCAGGCTCAATTGCAGGAACAACTCCATATTTCCAACAGGGTAATTAAGTGTGAGCCGCCACCAGGTCAGCACGTTGGCCAACGTCAGAAATACCACTGCACTCAGCATGGGCGCCCACGCGAAGTCTTTGCTGAGAAAACGGTGTACCAGAATCAGGGTTGCAAACTGCGCAAGTATGGCCACGCAACGCAGCATGAACAGTCTGCGAAGGTGCGAATGGCCGGTCTGGTTGGCGAGCAGGGAGGAATTCATGGCGGGATTTTACCGGAGAGGCTCTGCATGCGGGGTGCGGCAATATGTCGCAGGGTGATCGCGAAAATAATTAATACAATTTGCATCCGCTTTTACACCAGACAAATCCAGGAGGATTCGCCATGAATATGAAGTTAAAAATATGCGCAGTGGCTGTTGCCGTGGTGTTCGCCCCCGGCGTATTGGCCGAAGATACAGCAACGATGCCCGAAGTGCTCGTCACGGCCGACGAACTGAAACCGTTGCCGGCATTGGGCGATAGCGCCCTCAATGAAAAAAGTATCGCGCCGAAGCGCGCGAATACCAGCGATACCGCAAGCATGCTGGGCGGCGTGCCGGGCGTGAGCCTCAACGGCGCGGGCGGCGTATCCAGTCTGCCGTCCATTCACGGTATGGCGGACGACCGCATCCGCACCAAGCTGGACGGCATGGATCTGATTGCTTCCTGCCCCAATCACATGAACCCGCCTCTTTCCTATGTCGATCCGAGCAATGTCGGCGTGCTCAAGGTGTATGCCGGCATCGCGCCGGTGAGTGTCGGCGGCGACAGTATTGGCGGCACCATTGTCGCCGAGACGCGCGCGCCGGAATTCGCCGCACCCGGGCAGGACAATATCGCCAAGGGCGAGGTGGGCGCGTTCTACCGCAGCAACAATAAGGCGCGCGGCGGCAATGTGGCGGCCACCTATGCTACCGAGCGCTTCAACATCAGTTATGGCGGCGCGACCAGCCAGGCCGACAATTACACAGCCGGCGGGGAATTCAAGACCTACGATTTCACCGGCCGCATCGGGCATACCCTGCCGCGCGACGAAGTTGGTTCCACCGCCTACCAGACCCGCAATCACACTCTTGGGTTCGCGTTCAAGAGCGGCAGCCAGTTGTTCGAGGCCAAAGTTGGCGTGCAGGACATGCCCTACCAGCTCTACCCGAACCAGCGCATGGACATGCTCGACAACCAGCAGAAAAGCCTGAACTTGCGCTACGCGGATCAGCTCGACTGGGGCACGCTGGAGGCGCGCGCGTATCGCGAGACGGTGGATCACTTCATGGATTTTGGCGCAGACAAGCGTTATTGGTACGGTACAGCTTCGGGCGGCCCGACTGCACTCAACGGTACTCCGTGCAGCCCGATCAGCGCCACCTGCGCAGCCGGGATGCCGATGTACACCGAGGGCAAGACCACGGGCGCCGTCGTGAAGGCGGAAATCGATCTGGGCGAGCAGGATCTGTTGCGCGTGGGCGGCGAAGTGCAGCAGTATCATCTGAACGACTGGTGGCCTCCTTCGGGTTCGGGCATGTTCCCGGGCACTTTCTGGAACATCAAGGACGGGAAGCGCGACCGCACGGCAGTCTATGGCGAATGGGAAGCGCGCAAGGATGCGCAGTGGATGAGCCAGTTTGGCGCACGCTACGAGCAGGTCAGGATGAATGCGGGTAATGTAGTGGGCTACAACCCTGGCAACCTGACGAGCTTTCAGGCGCGTGATGCCAACGCTTTCAATGCGCTTGACCGTCAAATAACGGACAACAACCTGGATATGACCGCACTGGCGCGCTATACCGCCAGCGAGACCAATGATGTCGAATTCGGCATCGCCCGCAAAGTCCGCTCCCCCAACGTGTATGAACGTTACACCTGGTCGACCTGGTCGATGGCCGCGCTCATGAACAACTTTGTCGGTGACGGCAATGGCTATGTGGGCGATGTCAACCTGAAGCCGGAAAAAGCCAACACTCTGTCCGCCACTTTTGACCGGCATGCGGCTGACGGCAACTGGGGATTCAAGGTGACGCCTTACTACACCCGGGTGACCGACTATATCGATGCGGTGCAATGGAGTGCCACGACCAATGCAGCTTCCACCACGCTGGTGACAAACCAGTTCAGCGTCCTCAAATATGCCAATCAGTCGGCACGGTTGTACGGCGTTGATCTCTCGGGACGCATGGCGTTGTCGGAAGGCGGCTGGGGAGCATTGTCCGTAACCGGTTTGATCAACTACACAAACGGCAAAAATCTGGATACCGGAGACGAGCTGTACAACATCATGCCCCTTAACGGCAAATTCGCGCTGACCCAGAAACTGGAAGGCTGGAACAACAGCGCGGAACTGGTGATGGTTCAAGCCAAGAAAAACGTCTCCGACATGCGCAACGAGATCAAGACGCCGGGGTACAGCTTGCTTAACCTGCGCAGCAGTTATTCGTGGACGAGGGTTCGCGTTGATTTCGGCGTCGAGAATCTGTTCGACAAGTTCTACTACCTGCCGACCGGCGGTGCCTATACCGGTCAGGGCACGACCATGACCAACCCGGCACTGCCCAATTACCCGCAATGGGGCACCGCCGTCCCGGGCATGGGGCGTTCCATCAACACCGGTGTGACAGTGAAACTCTGAGCCGTATTTATTGCAGACCATACCGCCGGGCTTCCCGGCGGTTTTGTTTGATGCTTGCGAAAATGCGGATGGATGCCCGTATTCAACGGCTTGCGCGCTGTTGCATGTCAACGAGGTTGAATGCATTGTGCGGGTAATCGGCAACTTCGATTTTCAGGCGGAAAAATCAGGCTAAAATGGCGCGTCCCTTTCCATGGGGCGCGTTTTTTTATTCAGGAGAAAACATGAAAAAGATTTTGTGCGCGGGTTTGTTGGCAATGTCGGTTGTGACACAAGCCTATGCCGATGACGTGAAAGTAAGCAATGCGTGGGCACGCGCCACGGCGCCGGGACAGGACAGCGCATCCCTGCAGATGACCCTTACCAGCAAAAAAGACGCGACTTTGATCGGCGTGGGGAGCGGTAAGGCACAAAGCGGCGAAATACACACCATGGTCATGGAAGGCGACGTGATGAAGATGCGCGCGATCGAATCTGTGGCCTTGCCAGCAAAAACGCCCGTGACGT
Organism: Gallionella sp.; assembly: GCA_030652475.1. Classification (GTDB taxonomy): domain Bacteria; phylum Pseudomonadota; class Gammaproteobacteria; order Burkholderiales; family Gallionellaceae; genus Gallionella. The sequence continues at coordinate 99,494 of JAUSAO010000004.1, forward strand.
TGGGAGAGGACGGCAACCATTTAATGCTGATCGGTTTGCGGGAGCCGCTCAAGGCGGGACGCAAACTGCCCTGTGCCGTGACGGTGAAGTTTGCCGACGGCAGCACCAAAGTGCTCAGGATTCTGGCCCAGATCAAACCGCTGGAAACGCCCAGCATCGCGGCGCAACCGCAACCGGTCGCACAGGCGGCGGCCCAACCGGCAACACAACAGCACGAGCACCATCATCATTAGGAGGCGGATATGTGGCGCAAACTATTCTGTGTGACTCTATTGCTGTCGGGCAATGCCTGGGGCGGTCCGCATGACGTGATGGTGGACAAGGTCTGGATGCGCGAAAGCGTGCCGGGCCAGAATTCGGCCACAGTGATGCTCAATCTCAGCGTCACCAAGGCGGGAAGATTGCTGTCGGTGAGCAGTCCGGTCGCCGCATCGGGGGAAATCCAGGGAGTGGTAATGCGCCGCGGCAAGCCTCAGACCGGGGCTCTCGACAGCCTGAAGCTCGATGCGCACAGCACGACCCTGTTCGGCACGCGCGGCGTGTATTTGACGCTGGTGGGCTTGAAGCAGCCGCTGAACGTGGGCGACCGCGTTCCGGTTACGCTGAAAGTCGAGACGGGCGGCAAGATGCACACTGTCAACGTCGAGGCGGAAGTGCGGGCGCTGGAACTGAGCTATCAGCATCACAAGGACCCGAACGTCAAAGACCATCGGTAATTCTTATGAAGTCCATATAACAAGGCGGCTATTGGCCGCCTTGTTTTTTGGCTCTTGAAAAAAGCCGGGTCGCCCATAGATTGGTCGTAAGCGGAGCGTTTTCCGCCTAACACCATGAAAAGGAGAAAGAAATGGCCAACATCACCAGGTTCAACCCGACCAGCGATGCACTGGATGATTTGTTTCGAGGTTTCTTTATGCGACCTGTGCGCTTCGAAGGTCGGCCGGAGGTGCAGATCAGGATGGACGTGAGCGAAGACGACAAGGCATACACCGTCCACGCCGAGATTCCCGGCGTGAAAAAAGACGACATTCACGTGAATATCGACGGCAATCAGGTGTCGATCAGCGCCGAAGTGAAAAACGAAAAGGAAGTGAAAGAGGGCGAAAAGCTGCTGCGCAGCGAGCGCTATTACGGCAGCGTCTCGCGCGCGTTCTCGCTGGCGCAGGACGTGGATGAAGGCGCCGCGCAGGCAAAATACAACGAGGGCGTGCTGGAATTGACGCTGCCCAAAAAGAAGGCGGCATCCTCCAGAAAACTCGTCATTCAGTAAGCGTTAACTTCCCTGCCAACGGGCGGCTAGATGCCGCCCGTTTCTTTTATATGAGGTAGAATGCGCGCAGATTTTTGAAGGAATCCACATGCCATTGACCGCCGCTACCGCCGCCCAGAAAGCCCACACCCTGTCCGAAGCGCTTCCTTATATCCAGCGCTTCTTCGACAAGACCATTGTCATCAAATACGGCGGCAACGCCATGACCGACCCCAAGCTGCAGGAAGGCTTCGCGCGCGACGTGGTGCTGCTCAAGCTGGTTGGCATGAATCCCGTGGTCGTCCACGGCGGCGGCCCGCAGATCAACGATCTGCTGCAAAAAGTGGGCAAGAAGGGCGAATTCATCCAGGGCATGCGCGTCACCGACGAAGAGACCATGGACGTGGTCGAGATGGTGCTGGGCAAGGTCAACAAGGACATCGTCAATCTGATTAATCGCTACGGCGGCAAGGCAGTCGGACTGACCGGACAGGATGGCGGTTTCATCCGCGCCGAGAAACTGATGCTGGAAAGCAATACCGAACCGGGCAAGATGCTGGACATCGGCCTGGTCGGCGACATCAACAAGATCGACCCTTCCATCATCACCTTCCTGGACTCCGGCGATTTCATCCCGGTGATCGCCCCCATCGGCGTATCGCCGGATGGCGACACGCTGAACATCAATGCGGACGTGGTCGCGGGCAAACTTGCGGAAGTGCTGCGCGCCGAGAAGCTGGTGCTGTTGACCAATACGCCGGGCGTGCTGGACCAGAAAGGCAACCTGCTCACCGGCCTGACGCCCAAGCAGATCGATGACCTGGTGGCGGACGGCACGCTGTCCGGCGGCATGCTGCCCAAAATCGGTTCGGCGCTGGATGCGGCGCGCGGTGGTGTGCGCTCGGTGCACATTATCGACGGGCGCGTGGAGCACGCGCTGTTGCTGGAGATTCTGACCGACGAAGGCGTTGGCACGCTGATCAAAAGCAAGTGAGCGAGCGCGTCTGGATTTTCGATTTGGACAACACGCTGCATGATGCGACGCCGCACATCTTTCCGCACATCAATCGCAGCATGACGGCGTACCTGCAGGAGCACCTGCAGTTGAGCGAAGAGGCGGCGAATGCAATGCGCGTGGATTACTGGCAGCGCTACGGCGCCACGCTCAGCGGGCTGATCAAGCACCACGGTACCGACCCAGATCATTTTTTGTGGAACACGCACCAGTTTCCGGAATTGTCGAAAATGGTGCTGCGCGAACCGCGCCTGCATCATGTGCTGAAGCAGTTGCCGGGTCGGAAGGTGGTGTTTTCCAACGCGCCGTTGCATTACGCGCGGGCCGTGCTGAAGCTGTTGCGGGTGGATGACCTGTTCGACGACGTGTTCTCCATTGAGCATTCGCGCTACAAGCCGAAGCCGCAAACCGAAGGTTTCCGGCGCCTGCTGCGCAAGCACCGGTTGCAGGCGGCGCAATGCGTGATGGTGGAGGACAGCGCGGAAAACCTGCAAACTGCCAAGCGGCTGGGTATGCGTACCGTGTGGGTGAGTTCCGCGCCGCGCGCGCCGGGATATGTGGATGTGAAGATACGCAATGTGCTGGAACTGCCGCGCGCAGTGTCCAAACTATAAAGGGGGAAGATCATGGCAACCAAACAACCTGGCGAAAGAAAACTCCAGATCCTGCAAACCGTCGCCGAGATGCTGGAGCAGCCCAAGGGCGAGAAGATCACCACGGCCGCGCTGGCGGCGCGGCTTGAGCTGTCCGAGGCGGCGCTGTACCGCCACTTCGCCAGTAAAGCGCAGATGTTTGAGGGCCTGATCGAATTCATCGAACAGACCGTGTTCGGCCTGGTCAACAAGATCGCCACGGAAGAGCAGGACGGACTGAAACAGGTCGAAGGCATACTCGGGTTGCTGCTGGGTTTCGCCCAGAAGAATCGCGGCATGACGCGCGTACTCATCGGCGACGCGCTGGTGAACGAAGACGAACGCCTGCAACTGCGCATCAACCAGTTCCTGGACCGCATCGAGACCACGCTCAAGCAGGCGCTGCGCATCGCCGACACGCAGGGGAAGCTGGCACCGGGCGACGACATCGGTGCCCATGCCAATCTGCTGCTGTGCTTCGTTGTCGGGCGCTGGAACCAGTTCGGCAAGAGCGGCTACACGCGCGACCCGATGGCGCAATGGCCGCAGCAGTGGGGCATACTCCGCTCGCAATTCAAGTAACGGTGTAGCGCTTTGAGCCGTGGCGCCTGAGCCGGAAGCGGTAGCGTCCCGGGGCCGACAGACGGGTTTTCTTCCTGCAAGGAGAGCACATGATTCTGATCCTGGATGCGAATACGCAAACCGAAAGCGCCGAATACCGGCAATTGATGGACCATCTGGCAGGCCTGCAGGGCGTGCAGACGCGGGTGCACACCGAGCACGGCGCGGAACAGAACCTCACCGAAATCTACCTCATCGGCAACACCAAGGCGCTGGAAATCGACGACATGCAGAGCCTCCCCTGCGTCGAGCGCGTGGTGCGCGTGTCGCAGGAATACCGAATCCTCGGGCGGCACAAGGACGACTCGCGCCCGGCTTATTTCGAATACAACGGCGTGCGCTTCGGGCAGGACACGCTCAACGTGTTCGCCGGTCTGTGCGCGGTGGACAACGCGGAACATGTGGAAATCATGTTGCGCGCCCTGCGCGACAACGGCCAGGTCTGTACCCGCATGGGCGCCTACAAGCCGCGTACCAGTCCTTATGCATTCCAGGGGCACGGCAAGAACTGTCTGCCGTACGTGTTCGAACTGGCGGGCAAATACGGCATCAAGGTGGTTGCCATGGAAATCACCCACGAATCGCACCTCAACGAGATCGCCGAAACACTGCACCGGACCGGCAACCCGACCGGCGTGATGCTGCAGATCGGCACGCGCAATACACAGAACTTCGAACTACTCAAGATCGTCGGCCGCCAGCAGGAGTACCCCGTGCTGCTCAAGCGCGGTTTCGGCATCACCCTGGATGAGTCGCTGAACGCGGCCGAATACCTGGCCTCGGAAGGCAACCGCAACGTGGTGTTCGGGTTGCGCGGCATGAAGACCAACATGGGCGATCCGCACCGTAACCTCGTCGACTTCGCGCATGTGCCGGTGGTGAAACGCCTGACGCGCATGCCCGTCTGCGTCGATCCTTCGCACTCCGTCGGCACGCGCGCCGCTTCGCCCGACGGCATCCTCGACATCATGCACGCCACCGCACAGGGCGTGCTGGCCGGTGCCAACATGGTGCTCGTGGATTTCCATCCCGCCCCGCCGCAAGCACTGGTGGACGGCCCGCAGGCGCTGTTGCTGAAAGAGCTGCCGCATTTCCTGGAAGACGTGCAGATCGCGCGCGAGGCCTATTTGAAGCGGGTGGGGTTGGTGCAGAAGTACCGGGATAGTTGAAACAGACTCAGCTCGGTATCGAGTCTCTTGGTTCAGGCTTCGGTTGCACCCCCAAATAAAAGCCGCTATATTCCTGCCATGCACTTCTCTAAACACATCTCGCAACTTCATTCCACCTTCAGCCTGCTGGCGGCGCTGAAGCTGCGCCAAGGCGCATACTAAACCCACCCCACAAGTATCAAAGCAGGCGGCTCGGTTGGTGTTGAGCCGTGGATGAACAATTGCGATGGAGCACAAAATGACCGACAAGATAATCATATTCGACACCACCTTGCGCGACGGCGAGCAAAGCCCCGGCGCATCCATGACCAAAGAAGAGAAGTTGCGCATCGCGCGCCAGCTGGAAAAGCTGGGCGTGGACGTGATCGAGGCAGGCTTTGCAGCCGCCAGCCCCGGCGATGCCGACGCGATCCACAGCATCGCCAAGGTCATCGAACGTTCCACCGTGTGCTCGCTGGCGCGCGCCAGCGAGAAGGATGTGCGCGCGGCGGGCGAGGCGATCAAGCCGGCCAAACACAAGCGTATTCACACCTTCATTGCGACTTCGCCCATCCACATGCAGCACAAGCTGCGCATGAGCGAAGACCAGGTGGTGGAGCGCGCGGTGCAGGCGGTGAAGTGGGCGCTGGAATATACCGACGATGTGGAATTCTCGGCCGAGGACGCGGTGCGCTCGGAGATGGATTTCCTGGTGCGCATCTTCGACGAGGTCATCAAGGCCGGCGCCAAGACCCTGAATGTACCCGACACCGTGGGTTACAGCATTCCCGTGTTGTGGGGCGAGCGCTTCAAGCAGTTGATCGCGCGCGTGCCGAATAGCGACAAGGTGATCTGGTCCACACATTGCCACAATGACCTGGGCATGGCCTCGGCCAACTCGCTGGCCGCCGTGATGAACGGCGCGCGCCAGGTGGAATGCACCATCAACGGTTTGGGTGAACGCGCGGGCAATGCGGCGCTGGAAGAAGTGGTGATGTCGATCAAGACGCGCCGCGACATCTTTACCTGCGATACGGGCATCGACACCACGCAGATCGTGCCGACCTCCAAGCTGGTGTCCAGCATCACCGGCTATCCGGTGCAGCCGAACAAGTCCATCGTCGGCGCGAATGCGTTTGCGCACGAGTCCGGCATCCATCAGGACGGCGTGCTCAAGCACCGCGAAACCTACGAGATCCTGCGTGCCGAGGATGTGGGCTGGGGCGCGAACAAGATGGTGATGGGCAAGCACTCCGGTCGTGCCGCCTTCCGCGCGCGCTTGCAGGAACTGGGCATCGTGCTGGACGGCGAAGACGCGGTGAACGCGGCGTTTGCGCGCTTCAAGGATCTGGCCGACAAGAAACACGAGATCTTCGACGAGGACCTGCAGGCGCTGGTGAGCGACGAGGAAGCCATGCAGGTGAGCGAGCATTACCGGCTGGTGGCGATGGGCGCGCATTCCGAAACCGGCGTATTGCCGGTGGCGCGCGTGGTAATGAGTGTTGGCGGCAAGGAATTTCAGGCCGACGCGCAGGGCGGCGGCCCGGTGGATGCAACCTTCAAGGCTATCGAGCAGATTGCGAAGAGCGGCACCGAGCTGTTGCTGTATTCGGTGAACAACATCACCAGCGGCACCGACGCGCAGGGCGAGGTGACAGTGCGTTTGGCCAAGGGCGGGCGCGTGGTTAACGGTCAGGGTGCGGATACCGACATCGTGGTGGCCTCCGCCAAGGCCTATCTGAATGCGCTGAACAAACTGGACGCCGGGGCAGTGCGCGCGCATCCGCAACTGTGAAGGCGTTGTACTGGGGGGCGAGATGAGACTGGCCGGATGGATACTGCTGCTGAGCGTCATGTTGCCGGTCGGCGTGCAGGCGGCGGGGCAGGATACCTCTGTCGAGTCCGCGCCCGAAAAGGCGTTGTCCACCCCGGCGGCATCTCCGGCGCACGGGAAAAAGAAGGCTGTGCGCAGCAACAAGTCCAAGCCAGCCTCAGGCAAGGTGGCTCCGAAAGCAAAGGTGAAACTGGATGCCATTACGGAATCGCCGGACGGATCGACAGACCAATCCGTTCAACTCAAGGGGGTGCGCGGCTAGCTTTGCAGTTCGGGAGTTTTGATAGGGGCATCGTTCGCGATGCCCTTTTTTATGGGAGCGCCGAGCGCCAATTCCACGTCAAGCTTGCTTGACTGTGGATTGCCTGCCTTTGGTACGAGAAGAGGCGCTCTCATTCAATGCTTGATTGGGGTGCCCGTATCTACGCTTGCAGTAACGCGAGCGCCTGCACCCCGTCCAAAGCAAGGGACGGGAAGTCGCGGCGCACGGTGCGCTCGTCCAGACGCAGATCGTAGCCGTCGCAGTCGATGCCGATAACCTGACCCTGCGCAGCGGTACGCCCGGCGTTGATCCGGTCGAGCAGGGCATCTTCCTCGGCGGCGAGCGTATTGGGCGGCACGCGGTAGCGCTCCGCCTTGATCCAATGAATGTCGCCGAAGCCGCCGATGTAGCGCAACGCCTGCGGCACGATGCGGTAGAACTGGAAATCGGGCATGTCGTAATAGGTCTGGGCTTCGGGGAAATAGCGCAGATAGCGCTTTCCGGCCAGTTCCCGTTCTGTTTCCAGCGCTGCCGTGCCCACCACGGTGAGGCGACCCTGGGTCTGGATATGGGCGTCTTCCTGGTTGTGGGTGATGAGGCTCACGCGCGGGTCGTGCTGGATGTTCTTGGTGTGTTCCGCCAGCGCGCTGATGAGGATCAACAGGCTGCCGTCGTGATCGACCAGGTAGGGCGTGATGGAGCCGAACGGATGGCCGTCGAATTTCTTCGACAGCGTACTGAGTGCGCCGTAACGATGGGCGCGCAGCAGTTGGCGCGCATCGCGGGCGGTAGTTTGCGGATTTACGTTGTCGGGTATCATAACGGGCATTGTATTCAGTAATCAGCGTTTATGAAACTTGCAGAGTTGAAATTCTCGAACTTGAAGCGTCCGAATTTCGGCATCGTCGACTCCTTCCATTTTCTGCGCTATGTCGCGGTAAGGTTAAAGGAGGACAGGTGCACGCAAATGGCGGCAAGCCTGACCTTTACCACGCTGTTGTCGGTTGTTCCGCTGATTACCATCGCGCTGACGCTGTTCTCGGCCTTTCCGGTGTTCAGCGAATACTCCGCGAACATCAAGGAATTCATTTTGATGAATATGGTGCCGGAGACCGGCGGCAGGATTATTTCGGGTTATATGCAGCAGTTCGCGGAGAGCGCTTCGCGCCTGACGGCGGTGGGCCTGGTATTTCTGGCGGTCACCGCGATGTTGCTGATGCTGACCATCGATAACGCCTTCAACATGATCTGGCGCGTGTCGCGCCCGCGCAGCCTGTTGCAGCGCGTGCTGGTGTACTGGGCGGTGATCACGCTGGCGCCGCTGCTGATCGGGGCCAGTCTGTCGCTAACGTCCTGGCTGGTCGGGTTCTCGGCGGAGTATGCGCAGCGGATTCCCAAAATGAGCATGGACGCGATCAAGCTCATCCCGCTCATGCTGACGACGGCCGCTTTCACGCTGCTGTTCCGCGTCGTGCCCAATCGTTTTGTGCCGATGAGGCACGCCATCCTGGGCGGATTGATAGCGGCGGTGGCATTCGAATCGATGAACCGCGCTTTCGCTTTCTACATTTCGCACTTCCCCACTTACAAGCTGGTGTACGGCGCGTTTGCCAGCGTGCCGATCTTTCTGATGTGGATCTATTTTTCCTGGCTCACGGTATTGTTCGGCGCGATCATCACCGCCTCGCTCTCGCACTGGCGCAGCACACATTCGCTGCGGCTGGATCAGGCGGCCAAGCTGTATTACGCGTTGAGCATCCTCAAGCTCATGCACAAGGGGCTCGGCAAAGGGGAAATTCAGACCCTGCAGGGCCTGTCGCGGCATTTGCATATCGGCTACGACGACGTCGAGCGCTTGCTGGACAAACTGACCGCAGCAAAAATCGTGGGCAAGCTGTCGGGAACAGGCTGGAGCATGGTGCGCGCGCCGGAAGCGGTGCAACTGGGCGACTTGCTGAAGCTGTTCATGCTGGATACAGCCACCCTGCCCAAGCGCAGCGGTGATGCCGACATCAAGGCGTGGTTCGTCGCGTTGGAGAACCGCATGAACGAGCCGCGCGGGACAACCTTGTACGACTTGTGGAATAAGACGGCGTGACGTATTGCCGCCCATGCGCTTTTACGCTTTAATGCGCGCCTTTCGCGTTGCTTGATTCGGGGGAAACATGATCAAATTCTTTGAAGGACTGTTCGAAGGCGCGTTGTGGAACAGCCGCTTTGTTGTTCTGACGGCCGTGGTCGGCAGCCTGTTCGCCGGGTTTGCCATCTTTTACATAGCTACGGTGGATGTGTTCTACCTGTTCGAGCATGCGCTGCACTATGCCGATGCCGGCATGACCGAGGAGTCGCGCAAGGCGTTGCACGATTCCACCGTATCGCACATCGTCGAAGTGGTGGACGGCTATCTGCTGGCGACGGTGATGCTGATTTTCTCGCTGGGGTTGTACGAGTTGTTCATCAGCGACATTAATCAGGCGCACGGCAGTAAGGCTTCCAGCAAGATTCTGGTGATCAGCAATCTGGACGACCTTAAATCGCGCCTCGCCAAGGTGATCCTGATGATCATGATTGTGACCCTGTTTGAGGAGGCGCTAAACATGCACATTACAGCGCCGATCGACCTGGTGTATTTCGGTGCGGCCATCGCGCTCATCGGCTTGTCCCTTTATCTGTCACACGCTGCCGACGGTTCCGGGCATGGTGGCAAGGATGCCGGCGATACAGAAGAGGGGAAACACTGATGAAAAAACTGCTGCGCATGCTGGTTGTCGCGGTTCTGTTGCTGGCGGCGGGCGCTGCCTGCGCCCAGGGATTTAACTTCAAAGACATGCAGGGGCAGGCGCAGCGCCTGTCCGATTATCGCGGCAAGTGGGTGCTGGTCAATTTCTGGGCGACTTGGTGTCCGCCCTGCCTGGAAGAGATTCCCGATCTGATCGCGCTGCATGAGGCGCACAAGAATACCGATCTGGTGGTGATCGGCATGGCGCTGGATTCAACCCGCGAATCGGTTGTCGAATTCGTCGCCAAGAAGAAAGTCACATACCCCATCGTGTTCGGCAATTACGAGCTTGCGACGCAAGTGGGCGAGGTGGAGGCGCTGCCGACTTCCTATTTGTTCGACCCGACGGGCAAACTGGTGAGTTATCAGCAGGGGATGGTGACGCGAGCCAGCGTCGAGTCCTATATCAAGAGCAAGGCCGGTAAGAAGTAATCAACTGCTGCGCAATTCGGCATTCTGCAGCGGTTTTTTCCAGTGCTTGTGCCACGCGGCTTTCACCATGTTCGGATATTCCGGCTTGCCCAGACTGCCGTTGTAGCGTCCCAGCGCGCGGTACAGATCGCCTTTTTCGACATCCAGATAGTGGCGCAGTATGGTGCAGCCGAAACGCAGGTTGGTGCGCAAGTGAAACAGGTTGTGTTCGCCCGCGCCTATGGCTTTGGTCCAGAACGGCATCACCTGCATGTAGCCGCGCGCCCCAGCCTTGGATACCGCATATTTCCTGAAACCGCTTTCCACCTCGATCAGTCCCAACACCAGATGCGGGTCGAGACCGGCGCGGGTCGCCTCGTAATGCACCGTACTCAATAGATCGAACCGGTAGTTGGCATCCGGTATGCGCTTCGCCAGGCGTTGCGACATTTCGTCCAGCCACAACTGCGCTTCCTGCTGCGATGAAAAAGCCAGCTTGGGCGCGGCCTGGTCCGACACGGCGCGCTGCATCATGCTGCGCACGCTGGCGGAAAGTTGCTCTTCTTTCTGGGTGCCGGCTTGCGCGGAGATGGGGAGGAGGAGCGCAAAAGCAAGGATCAGGGATTCTGGATTCAGGATTCGGGGAAAAGCGAGACTGCGGGTCTGCATTGTGCCAGCCCTGAATCCCGAGTTCTGAGTCCTGAGTTCTGTCTTCATATTTTTGATTGTACGAGCTTTGCCACTTCTTGCAAGGGCACGACCTGCGCCGCATCGTCCTTCCGGCCCTGATATTCCACATTACCTTCTTTCAATCCTCGGTCGCCGATGACGATGCGGTGCGGGATGCCGATCAGTTCCAGGTCGGCGAACATCACGCCGGGGCGCTCGTCGCGGTCGTCCAGCAGCACTTCGACTCCTGCGGTTGAGAGGTCGGCATAGAGTTTGTCGGCGGCTTCGCGCACCGCTTCGCTCTTCTTGTAGCCGATGGGCGCGATGGCGACCTGGAACGGTGCCATGCCGGCGGGCACCGCGATGCCGCGCTCGTCGAAATTCTGCTCGATGGCGGCGGCCACGATGCGCGACACGCCGATGCCGTAGCAGCCCATTTCCATGATCTGTGACTTGCCGTTTTCGTCCAGGTAAGTGGCTTGCAGCGCTTCGGAGTACTTGGTACGCAACTGGAAAATGTGACCGACTTCGATGCCGCGACACAGTTCCAGCGTGCCTTTGCCGTCCGGCGAAGGGTCTCCGGTGACTACGTTGCGGATGTCGGCGATCTCGTCGGGTTCGGGCAGGTCGCGTCCCCAGTTGATGCCGGCGGTGTGGAACTTGGGCTTGTTGCTGCCCGCCACAAAATCACCCATGACGGCAACCGAGCGATCCGCAATCACACGCGTCTGGCTGCGGTCTATGCCGACGGGGCCGAGGAATCCGGGCGGGCAGTTGAAGAAGGCGCGAATCTCGTCCTCGCGCGCGAAGCGGAAATCGGCCAGACCTGTCAGTTTGCCAACTTTGACTTCGTTCAGACTGTGGTCGCCGCGGATCAGCAGGATGACGAGTTTTTCAGCGGCAATCACGGCGAGCAGCTTAACGGTGCGCTGCAGCGGAATGCCGAGCAGCTTGGCCACATCTTCGCAGGTGGTCTGGCTGGGCGTGGATACATCGTTCATGGCTTCAGCAGCGGCAGGGCGTGCCGTTGCCGGGGCGACCGCTTCGGCAAGTTCCACGTTGGCGGCGTAATCCGAATTCGGGCAGAACGCCAGGCCGTCTTCGCCGGAATCGGCCAGTACATGAAATTCGTGCGAGCCGGAACCGCCGATGGCGCCGGTGTCGGCAGCCACCGCGCGGAACTTCAGCCCCAGGCGCGTAAAGATGCGGCTGTAGGTTTCGTACATCACGCGGTAGGTCTGTTCCAGGCTCTCGAAGCTGCTGTGGAAAGAATAGGCGTCCTTCATCACGAATTCGCGCGCGCGCATCACGCCGAAACGCGGCCGGACCTCGTCGCGGAATTTGGTCTGGATCTGGTAGAAGTTCAGCGGCAACTGGCGATAGCTTTTCACTTCGCGGCGCGCGATGTCGGTGATGACCTCTTCGTGTGTGGGGCCAAAGCAGAACTGGTTGTTGTGCCGGTCCTTGATCTTCAGCATCTGCGGGCCGAACACTTCCCAGCGTCCGGTCTCCTGCCACAGTTCGGCGGGCTGCACTGCGGGCATCAGCAATTCGATACCGCCGCTCCTGTCCATTTCTTCGCGCACCACCGCTTCGACTTTGCGCAATACGCGCAGTCCCAGAGGCATCCAGGTGTACAGGCCGCTGGAGAGTTTGCGGATATAGCCCGCGCGCAACATCAGGCGGTGGCTGGGCAGTTCGGCTTCGGAGGGAGCCTCTTTGAGAGTGGAGATGAAAAATCGTGAAACGCGCATATTCTTTACTCATCGTGCTGGTTGGAGGGCGCGATTCTACTGCAAGGCGTGGTTTCCGTCTTTCCACTGTGCCTGAAATGTGGAACAATCGGGCCATCGAAAAAACAGTATGGGGCGAATCATGATAGACCGCGAAGGTTATCGCCCAAACGTCGGCATCGTACTGACTAACGCAAAGAATCAGGTATTTTGGGGTAAACGTATCAGGCAGGACGCGTGGCAGTTTCCGCAAGGTGGCATCCAGCACGGCGAGACGCCGGAGCAGGCGATGTACCGCGAGTTGCACGAGGAAATCGGTTTGCAGTCCTGTCACGTCCAGATTTTGGGGCGTACCCGCGATTGGATGCGTTATGAGGTGCCGCAAACTTGGGTCAAGCGCGAATCGCGCAACAACTACAAGGGGCAAAAACAGATCTGGTTCCTGTTGCGTTTGACCGGACGCGACTGCGATGTGTCGTTGCGCGCTTCAGGGCATCCAGAATTCGATGCCTGGCGCTGGATCGATTACTGGGTCGAGCTGGAAAGCGTCATCGCGTTCAAACGCGAAGTGTACCGTTTGGCGTTGAACGAGTTGGTGCGGTACCTGCCGCCGCTTAAAGGGGGCGCGCACAGGGAGCAGGCGGGGTTGGTGCAGGATCGGCAATAAAATAACTTAAGAATAAACTCAGTAGTTAATCCAAGGAGAGCATCCATGATCAAGAAATACACGGCGTTGACCAGTCACCCTTTGAAAGCGGGTTCGAGCTTTGCCATGCCGACGCAGGTGTTGGCGCAGAATCTCAGTCTGAGCGATCCGGCCATCAATGTGATGACCGATCTGCGCAGCGTTTCGGTCGTGGTTGCGCGCGCCATGACCAGCATGGAAAAGGCGAATGCCAAGATGATCCGCAACCGTGTGCGCGCCCTGCTGGTGCTTGACGACACGGACAAGGTTGCCGGCATTCTGACCGCGACCGATGTGCTGGGTGAAAAGCCGCTGCGCTTCCTGCAGGAAATGGGCGGAACGCATGCCGATATTCTGGTGCGCGATGTGATGACGTTGCAGCGCGACCTGAAAGTGATGAAGATGGAAGACGTGAAAGCCGCCCGCGTGGGCGACATACTCACCACACTGAAAACCGCCGGCCGTCAGCACGCCATCGTGGTCGAAGAAAATGCGGATGGAACGCAGACCGTGCGCGGTTTGTTCTCCGCCACGCAAATTGCGCGGCAACTGGGTGTGCAGCTCAACACGGCCGAAGTGGCCAAGATATTTTCCGAGATCGAGGCCGCTGTCGGCGCGCATTAGGCAATCCGGGTTTTCGTGTTCGATTCGGACAGGAAGTCCGCACTGGATGGGGGTTGGATGAATCGTTTCAGTATGTATTTCTTTGCGGTCGTTGCGGGCATTATGCTGGCGGGTTGCGCGGGCCTGTCCGGAAACGAGATACAGGTAATCGAAAGCCGCCAACCCGGTCCCGATGCGGCCAAGGCGAAGTTCCGCGCCACCGCCCGTATTGGCGCTTTCGTCGACGGGCGCAACGCAGGCAATCCCCGCAAGATCGGAATCGCCAAGGAGCGGGTGCTGGGTTTGTCCGGAACGGATCTCGTTCTGGATCGCGATGCGACGGACGTGGTGAGTGCTTCGCTGCGTAAACGCCTGGACGATTCGAATATTCAGATGTTGGCAAGTGACGATGGCACAGCCCAATTCGAAATTGGCGGTGTGATCAAGGCGCTGGAATACAACGTCAAGGATCGCGATTATGTGACGATCATGCTGGAAACCACTCTCAAGGAAGTTGCCACCGGGAAAGTGGTCTGGATGGGTGAGGTGGAGCAGAAGAACGAGCGTTTCGCCGGGGTGTCCGGTAACAGCAAGAGCGACATCGCGAACTTCCTGAAACAGGAGCTCGGCGTCGTGACGGGAAAGACGGCAGAGGCCATAGCCTCCGTGCTGATGGCGAAATACCCCGAACTGTTTAACCTGGTGCCGGGCACCAAGGTGATTCCGGGCGTGACGGTCTATTCTGTCCCGGGCAATGTACCACCCGTTCCGACGACGCCGACCGCAAGATCTCCCGTAGTTTCGGACCTGCAGCCGGAAGGACTGCCGTTCGAAGATGCACTGCTGATTGTCAGAACCGAGCCGGTCGGTGCCAAGATATATCTGGATGGGGTGTATTACGGGATTTCCCCGCTGCATGCGAGGGCGCCTCTCGGCATCCACAAAGTGGAAGCCAGGCTGAAGGGATACCGGGTTTCAACGGAAAAAGTTGCGTTGCGCAAAGGCGATACGACGGAACTGGAAATGGAACTGGAAAAATAAAGTGCACCGTATTTGAAAACAAAAAAGCCTCGCCGTGACGCGAGGCTTTTTTGTTGGGGCAGGGAGTGCTTAATGCTTGCCGGTGCTGCCGAATCCGCCCGCGCCGCGCTGGCTCATCGGAAAATCTTCGACGATGTTGAACTGGACTTGCGCCACCGGCACGATCACCAGTTGCGCGATGCGCTCCATGGGCATCAGATTGAACGGATGATGGCCGCGGTTCCAGATGGAGATGAAAATCTGTCCCTGGTAGTCCGAATCGATCAGGCCGACCAGATTGCCGAGTACGATGCCGTGTTTGTGGCCCAGGCCGGAGCGCGGCAGGATCATGGCCGCGTAGTGCGGGTCGTTCAGGTGCAGGGCGATGCCGCTGGGGATGAGTTCGCACTGGCCCGGCTGTATCGTCATGCTGGTGTCGATGCAGGCGCGCATGTCGATGCCGGCCGAGCCGGAAGTGGCGTAGGCGGGCGGGTGTTCATGCAAGCGCGGGTCGAGTATCTTTACATCCACTTTTTTCATTGCGTGCTTCCTTTCTTATAGAGTGCGGCGGCATGGCGTAACAGCGCCCGTGCCAGAGTGAGCTTGTCGGCGCGCGGCAATACATGCTCGCCCGCATCGTCGAATAGTACCAATTCGTTGTCGTCGCTGCCGATGGCGTTTTGCGCCAGGTTGGCCGCCAGCAAGGGGATGTTCTTCTTTTTGCGCTTCTCGGTGGCGTGTTCGCGCAGCTTCTCGCTCTCTGCGGCAAAACCGACGCAGAATGGCGGCTGGGGCAGGTTGGCGACCCAGGCGAGGATGTCCGGGTTGGGAATGAGTTCCAGCGTCAGCGCGGCATCACTCCTCTTGATCTTTTGTTCGCTCGGTTGCGCTACGCGGTAATCGGCCACTGCCGCCACGCCGATGAACATATCCGTTTTTGCCACCTGTTGCTTCACCGCCTCAAACATCTCGGCGCCACTGGTGACGTTTACGACCTGCGCGCCCTGCGGTTTGTCCAGCGCGGTCGGACCGGAAATCAGCGTGACTTGCGCGCCCAGTTCCAGCGCGGCCTGCGCGATGGCGTAGCCCATCTTGCCGCTGCTGCGGTTGGTGATGCCGCGCACGGCGTCGATGGCTTCATAGGTGGGGCCGGCGGTGATGATTACTTTGCGGCCGGCCAGCAGCTTGGGCTGGAAAATGGCCGCGATGTCTTGCGCCAATTGTTCAGCTTCCAGCATGCGTCCCATGCCTTCCTCGCCGCAGGCTTGCGCGCCGCTGGCCGGGCCCAGGATAGTCACACCGTCGGCGATGAGTCTTTGTATATTGCGCTGCGTGGCCGCGTTGGACCACATCTGTTTATTCATCGCGGGCGCGACCAGCAACGGGCAGTCGCGCGCCAGGCACAAAGTGGAGAGCAGATCGTTCGCCAATCCGCTCGCCAGCTTGGCAATGAAATCCGCCGAGGCGGGGGCGATTACGATGGCATCGGCGACGCGGCTGGTATGGATGTGCGCCATGCCCTTGTCGTCCTGCCACTGGTCTGTCAGTACCGCACGGCCGCTGAGTGCCTGCATCGTGGTGGGCGTGATGAAGTGTGTTGCCGCCTCCGTCATCGCCACCTGTACTTCAAACCCCTGCTTGATTAATAGTCGAGTGAATTCCGCTGCCTTGTAGGCCGCGATGCCCCCGGTGATACCGAGTACGATGCGTTTTGTTTGGGCTTGCTCCATAATGTGGCGCATCTTAGCAAGAAAGTGATTGCGATGGCGATTACAGACTGGGCGGAAGGCGAGCGCCCGCGCGAGAAATTACTGCAGCGCGGGGCGGCGGCTTTGTCCGATGCGGAGTTGCTGGCGATCTTCCTGCGCACGGGCGTGACCGGCAAGAGTGCAGTGGACTTGGCGCGGGACCTGGTACAACGGTTCGGCAATCTGACCGGATTGTTCGCGGCACGGGAAAAAGAGTTCTGCGAAATCCACGGTCTGGGAAAGGCAAAGTACGTGCAGTTGCAGGCAATTGTTGAGATGTCGCGACGCGCATTGAAAGAAGAGATGCAATCCGGCGATGCGCTGAATTCACCGCGTGCAGTACGCGAATATCTGCAATTGTCGTTGCGTGCCCGGCAGCAGGAAGTGTTCGTGGCGATTTTTCTGGACGCGCAGCATCGGGTAATCGCCGCCGAGGAGCTGTTTCAGGGCACATTGACCCAGACCAGCGTGTATCCGCGCGAGGTGGTGAAGCGGGCGCTGCATCACAACGCGGCGGCGCTGATCTTCGCGCACAACCATCCTTCCGGGGTGGCGGAACCGAGCGATTCGGATCGCCTGCTGACGGACGCACTGAAGAACTCCCTGCTGTTGGTCGATGTGCGGGTGTTGGATCATTTTATCGTGGCGGGCGCGGGTTGCCTGTCATTTGCGGAAAAGGGTATGTTGTGACGAATGCAGTTTCTATCGAGCCGAGTTGGGGTGAGCCGATCGACGCCACCGTGGTGAGCGTCATCATCCGCGATTTCATCCACCTGACCGAGCGCCTCTCTTCGAGCAGTCTGACCAATCTGATGAGCGACTACTACGAGAAGGTGTGCTTTCAGGTGGCGCAGCAAAACGGCGTGCTCACGTCGATCAGCAATCACAGCATGGTGGTGACTTTCACCGAGGTGAAAGGCGAGGACGCGCACGCGCGCCGCGCCATGCGCTGCGCGCTGGGGATCGCGATGATCGCTTACCAGACGCGCTTTTGGATACGGCAAGCCTTTCCCGAGCAGGGGTTGGACAAGTTCGGCGTTGGCATCGGCATTCACACCGGCGAATTGATACTGGCTGAATTCGGCTTGCCGCCGCAGGTGCAGATGGTGGCGAACGGACATGCCGTCTCCATCGCCTCCCTGCTTGCGGTCAAATCCAAAGAGTTGGACTGGAATGTGGTGTGCAGCGAGCGCTCGCTCGAAGCGGCAGGGCAGGGTGTGCAAACGCGCCGCCGTGCGTTGATCGGAGCAGAGTGGCTGAAACATCCGGTGGGCGTGGCGGAAGTGGTGGTGGTGCGCGATGGCGAGGAAGCGGCCATGGAGACTGCTGCAGGCAGGATGATGGATACCACGCTGGCTTTCGACAAGGGAACGCGCTCCGGGCGCTATCCGGCATTCCATCCGACGGCGCATGCGGCGGCGGATGGTGGCTGCGCTATAGATTTCCCGGTGATTCCCGGCTATCGCTGCCTGCGTCCGGTCGGCCAGGGCGGGATGTCGCGCGTGTTCCTGGTGGAACGCCAGCGCGACGGCGCGCATCTGGCCCTGAAATTTGCGGACGGCAGTGTTTCCGAGGATAGCGAGGTGTTGTACCGCTTCGTCGAGGAATACGGCCTGCTGGAACAGGTGCACCACCCCAATGTGCTGCAGATATACGACCAGGGCGTGACCGACGATGTGCTGTTCATTGTGATGGAATACCTGTCCGGCGGCACACTCAAACACCTTATTGGCAACAAGGGAATGGAGCCCGAGCGGGCATGGAGCGTGTTGTGCGAGATGGTGCATGCGCTGGTGGAAGTGCATCGCATGGGCATCATCCATCGCGATATCAAGCCGGAAAACATCATGTTGCGCCACGACGGCACGGCCGTACTGGGCGATTTTGGCGTGGCGCGGCGCGTATATAAGGCGCGCCAGAGCGACCAGATGGAATACATCGTGGGCACCCCCTATTTCATGAGCCCGGAGCAGGCGCTGGGCGAGGACGAAGACGAGCGCACCGACATATATAGTATGGGCGCGGTATTCTTTAATATGCTGACCGGTGAGAAACCCTACCAGGGCGAGACGCTGGAGGAGATTGTGCAGCAACACCTGCATGCGCCCGTGCCCAAACTGCCGGCACGCTATCGCCACCTGCAGTTTTTCTTGGATCGCATGATGTCCAAGGACAAGGAAGACCGCTATTCGGCTGCCGACTTGCTGGATCTTCTGGGCGAAATGACGGTGCTGGCCTGATCCCGCGCTGCGCCAGCCCGAAAAACGCGCCGGGTTGGCCTGCTTCTTGCTGAATTCTGTAGATTCCCTTTGACAAGGTATGCGCTTATCTGGATAATCGCGCGCTCTTTAACGGAGGGGTGGCCGAGTGGTTAAAGGCAGCAGACTGTAAATCTGCCCTCTCAGAGTACGAAGGTTCGAATCCTTCCCCCTCCACCAGAATTTTTTGCAGTTTGCTGTTTTAGTGGGCTGGTGCTGTTTTTTGCGGGAGTAGCTCAATGGTAGAGCTGAAGCCTTCCAAGCTTATGACGAGGGTTCGATTCCCTTCTCCCGCTCCAGTTTGATGATTAGCATGCCCATGTGGCTCAGTGGTAGAGCACTCCCTTGGTAAGGGAGAGGTCGTGAGTCCGATTCTCACCATGGGCACCAGTTTTTTGTGATTAACGTTTGGCATTGATAAGGGATAAATCATGGCAAAAAGTAAATTTGAACGTACGAAGCCGCACGTAAACGTAGGCACGATTGGTCACGTTGACCACGGCAAGACCACCCTGACCGCAGCGATCACAATGGTATTGTCGAAGAAGTTTGGCGGCGAAGCCAAAGCCTACGACCAGATCGACGCGGCGCCGGAAGAAAAGGCGCGCGGCATTACTATTAATACCGCCCACGTCGAATACGAGACAGCCAACCGCCACTACGCGCACGTTGACTGCCCGGGCCACGCCGACTACGTCAAGAACATGATCACCGGCGCCGCCCAGATGGACGGCGCAGTACTGGTTGTATCCGCAGCCGACGGCCCCATGCCCCAGACCCGCGAACACATCCTGCTGGCACGCCAGGTGGGTGTGCCGTACATCATCGTATTCATGAACAAATGCGACATGGTGGACGACGCAGAACTGCTGGAACTGGTCGAAATGGAAATTCGCGAACTGCTCACCAAGTACGACTTCCCCGGTGACGACACCCCCATCATCCACGGCAGCGCCAAGCTGGCGGTGGAAGGCGACCAAAGCGAAATGGGCGAACCCTCCATCTTCCGTCTGGCCGAAGCCCTGGACACCTACATCCCGACACCCGAGCGCGCCATCGACGGCGCCTTCCTGATGCCCGTGGAAGACGTATTCTCCATCTCCGGTCGCGGTACTGTAGTAACAGGCCGTGTTGAACGCGGTGTGGTCAAAGTCGGCGAAGAACTTGAAATCGTCGGCATCAAGCCCACCCTCAAGACCACCTGCACCGGCGTGGAAATGTTCCGCAAGCTGCTCGATCAAGGCCAGGCTGGCGACAACGTCGGCGTACTGCTGCGCGGCACCAAGCGCGAAGAAGTCGAGCGCGGCCAAGTGCTGTGCAAGCCAGGCTCCATCAAGCCGCACACCAAGTTCACCGCCGAGATCTACGTGCTGGGCAAAGACGAAGGCGGTCGCCATACACCGTTCTTCCAGGGCTACCGTCCCCAGTTCTACTTCCGTACCACCGACGTAACCGGTGCGGTTGAACTGCCGGCAGGTACCGAAATGGTGATGCCCGGCGACAACGTCAGCATTACCGTGAACCTGATCAACCCGATCGCGATGGAAGAAGGTCTGCGTTTCGCGATTCGCGAAGGCGGTCGTACCGTCGGCGCGGGTGTAGTTGCGAAGATCATCGAGTAAGCATACAATGCGCCCCCTCGCGAGGCTGCGGCCTCGCGTTTTCGTTCTTTAAACCAGCGGCTATGCCGCGTAGATGCAAGAGAAGATTATGCAAAGTCAAAAAATTCGCATTCGCCTGAAGGCGTTCGATTATCGTTTGATCGACCAATCCGCGCAGCAAATCGTGGAAACGGCGAAGCGCACAGGCGCTGTGGTCAAAGGGCCGGTTCCCTTGCCTACCAAGATCGAGCGTTTCGACGTATTGCGCTCGCCGCATGTGAACAAGACTTCGCGCGATCAATTCGAAATTCGCACCCATCTGCGCCTGATGGACATCGTGGATCCGACGGACAAGACCGTGGATGCGCTGATGAAGCTGGACTTGCCGGCTGGCGTGGATGTTGAAATCAAGTTGCAGTAATCGCAGTTTTTAGTAGTTTTGTAGTACGGATCGGCTGACCAATTGAAGTCAGCCCCTTAATAAAAGGAAATCATAATGAGCTTAGGACTTGTCGGTCGCAAGATTGGCATGACCCGCATATTTACCGACGACGGAACATCGTTGCCGGTGACAGTGCTGGACGTGTCCAACAATCGTGTCACCCAGATTAAATCCGCTTCCACGGATGGTTACAGTGCAGTGCAGGTTGCGTACGGTACGCGCCGCGCCAGCCGTGTAACCAAAGCCGCAGCGGGTCACTTCGCCAAAGCCGGTGTTGAAGCCGGTAGCGTGCTGAAAGAATTCACCGCCACGCCCGAACAACTTGCCAGCCTGTCTCTCGGCGGCAAGGTTGGCGTGGATCTGTTTCAGGTCGGTCAGAAAGTCGACGTGACAGGTGTCACGATCGGTAAGGGTTACGCCGGTACCATCAA
>JAUSAO010000011.1 GCA_030652475.1 Gallionella sp.
GTAAGCCTTGGCTTCGCCACCAAACTTCTTGCACAGCACCATGGTGATCGCCGCTGTCAGCGTGGTCTTGCCGTGATCGACGTGACCAATCGTGCCGACGTTGACGTGAGGTTTGGTGCGTTCAAATTTGCTCTTTGCCATAATATTCGCCTTTATCTAATAGTTATCTTTTAACAGCAGTTATAAGTCGCTAGACGCTAGTCCTTAGTTTGCCTTGTCCGCTTCGCGGCATCAGCTTTAACCAGTGACTAACGTCTAATAACCAGCGACTGTTTTTACTTCTTATTCATAATCGCTTCAGCGACATTCTTCGGTGCTTCAGTGTAATGCTTGAATTCCATAGTGTATGTCGCGCGACCCTGTGTTGCAGAACGCAAGGATGTTGAATATCCAAACATCTCCGACAAAGGAACTTCAGCCTTAACCGATTTGCCACCACCCAGCATGTCGTCCATCCCCTGAACCATACCGCGACGTGAAGACAGATCGCCCATCACGGTACCGGTGTAGTCTTCTGGTGTTTCCACTTCAACTGACATCATCGGCTCAAGCAGAACTGGACTCGCCTTACGCATACCTTCCTTGAAAGCCATGGATGCAGCCATCTTGAATGCGTTTTCGTTAGAGTCAACATCGTGGTACGAACCGTCAAACAGCGTTACCTTGACATCTACAACCGGGAATCCAGCCAACACACCGCTAGGCAATGATTCGCGCAAGCCCTTTTCAACTGCCGGAATGTATTCGCGAGGTACCGTACCGCCCTTGATAGCATCGACGAATTCGAAACCCTTGCCCGCCTCATTAGGCTCCATCGTGATCCACACGTGACCGTACTGACCACGACCACCAGTTTGCTTGGCATATTTGCCTTCGACTTCAACCTTCTTGCGAATCGCTTCACGATAAGCAACCTGAGGCGCACCGACGTTAGCTTCAACTCCGAATTCACGCTTCATGCGATCAACCAGAATTTCCAGGTGCAATTCACCCATGCCGGACATGATAGTCTGACCCGACTCTTCATCGGTACGCACACGGAAAGATGGATCTTCAGCAGCCAGACGACCCAGCGCCATACCCATCTTCTCCTGATCAACCTTAGTCTTAGGCTCAACAGCCACATGAATAACCGGCTCAGGGAAGACCATGCGCTCAAGAATAATCGTATTGTTGACATCGCACAGCGATTCGCCGGTAGTCACTTCCTTCAAACCGATGCAGGCAGCGATATCGCCAGCCAGAATCTCTTCAACTTCAATACGCTCGTTCGCGTGCATCTGCACGATACGACCGATACGCTCTTTTCTGCCGCGAACCGAGTTATAAACCGTATCGCCCTTTTTCAGGACGCCGGAATAAACGCGCACAAAGGTCAATTGACCTACAAATGGATCCGTCATCAGCTTGAAAGCCAAAGCAGAAAAACTCTCGCTGTCATCCGCTTTACGCGTTGTAGGCTCGCCATTTTCGTCTTCACCCTTGACATCAGGAATATCGACAGGCGATGGCATAAACATAATAACCGCGTCCAACATACGCTGAACGCCCTTGTTCTTGAACGCAGAACCACACAGCATCGGCTGAATTTCGCAAGCTATGGTACGCGTGCGCAGACCCAGGATAATTTCATCCTCAGTCAACTCACCGTTCTCAAGATAGTTATTCATCAACTCTTCAGAGGCTTCAGCAGCAGTCTCAACCATCTTGGCGCGCCATTCGGCTGCGATCTCGACCAAATCAGCCGGAATTTCACGATAGTCAAACTTCATACCCTGAGAAGCTTCATCCCAGTAGATAGCACGCATCTTGATCAGATCAACCACACCCTCAAACTTCTCTTCAGAACCGATAGGCACAACAATCGGCACAGGGTTGGCGCGCAGGCGCAATGCCATTTGCTCAACCACCTTGAAGAAGTTCGCCCCTTGGCGATCCATCTTGTTCACAAAGGCCAGACGAGGAACTTTGTACTTGTTCGCCTGACGCCAAACCGTTTCAGACTGAGGCTGCACACCACCTACCGCACAATAAACCATGCAAGCGCCATCGAGAACACGCATAGAGCGTTCAACTTCGATCGTAAAGTCAACGTGACCCGGCGTATCGATGATATTGAAACGATGCTCCTCATACTGATTTTCCATGCCTTTCCAGAAGCATGTCGTCGCAGCTGATGTGATGGTAATTCCACGCTCCTGCTCCTGCTCCATCCAGTCCATGGTGGCAGCGCCATCATGGACTTCACCGATCTTGTGACTTACCCCGGTGTAGAACAGAATACGTTCGGTTGTCGTAGTTTTGCCCGCATCGATGTGCGCGCTGATACCAATATTGCGGTAACGGTTAATAGGTGTTTTACGAGCCACGATGAATACCTAACTATAAGTCTGATTAGTAATGAAAAATTAGAAACGGAAATGCGAGAACGCCTTGTTAGCTTCAGCCATACGGTGAACTTCCTCACGCTTCTTAACCGCGCCACCGCGACCTTCGGACGCATCGATCAATTCACCTGCCAGACGCATACCCATGGACTTCTCGCCACGCTTGCGCGCCGCTTCGCGCAACCAGCGCATCGACAATGCCATACGACGTGACGGACGAACTTCAACCGGCACCTGGTAGTTTGCACCACCGACACGACGACTCTTCACTTCAACCTGAGGCTTGGCATTATTCAGCGCCAGATTAAAAATCTCGATCGCGTCTTTGCCTGTCTTTTTGCCGACCTGCTCCAGCGCACCGTACAGAATACGTTCAGCAACAGATTTCTTGCCGGCCGTCATCAATACGTTTACAAATTTTGACAAATCCTGGTTGCCGAATTTTGGATCAGGCAGGACTTCGCGTTTGGGGACTTCTCTACGTCTTGGCATATCAACCTCGAATAAATTACTTAAAAATTACAGACGCCAGAATTATTTCTTGGCGCGCTTGGTACCGTACTTGGAGCGAGATTGCTTACGATCTTTCACGCCAGCCGTATCCAAGCTACCGCGAACCATGTGGTAACGCACACCCGGCAAGTCTTTTACACGACCACCACGCAGCAACACAACCGAGTGCTCCTGCAGGTTATGACCTTCACCGCCGATATAGCTAATGACCTCAAAACCATTGGTCAAACGAACCTTGGCCACTTTACGCAACGCAGAGTTAGGCTTCTTTGGTGTTGTGGTGTACACACGTGTACACACACCACGCTTTTGTGGGGAACTGCCAAGCGCTGGCACTTTGCTCTTTTCTACGATTGCGACACGCGGCTTGCGGATCAACTGATTAATGGTTGGCATTATCTACACATCCTAAATTAATATCAAAATTCCGTTAAAAACTAAATAAAAACAAAAGCATAACGTCGCAACAGGTCTTGAATAACCCGCCGCGACGGTAAAAGGGTTGCAGATTCTAGTCAGAAACGACCTCAGTGTCAAGCAACTCACCCGATGCAACTATGTCAGACGCCTGTATTCCACGCCCTTCCGCAATATCGATACCCAGACGTTGCTTGCGTCGCACATTGTGATAAGCCATTCCCGTTCCGGCCGGAATCAAACGACCCACGATAACGTTTTCCTTCAAACCACGCAGCTCGTCGCGTTTGCCCATAATCGCCGCTTCTGTCAGGACACGTGTTGTCTCCTGGAATGAAGCTGCCGAGATGAACGAATCGGTAGACAGCGATGCCTTGGTGATACCCAGCAGCATGAATTCAAATGTTGCCGGCGTTTTATTCGCGGCCATCATTTTTTCGTTTTCTTCCAGCAAATCGGCACGCTCAACCTGCTCACCTACGATGAAACGTGTATCGCCTACTTCTCTGACCTGTACGCGACGCAACATCTGACGCACGATAACTTCAATGTGCTTGTCATTGATTTTCACGCCTTGCAAACGGTAAACTTCCTGTACCTCATCGGTGATGTAACGCGCCAATTCAGCTACGCCCAACAGACGCAAAATATCGTGAGGATCAGCCGGGCCGTCAACGATCATCTCACCGCGCGTCACCATCTGACCATCATGCGCCAGCACATGTTTTTCCTTGGGGATCAGGAATTCGTTGGCAATACCTTCAACATCAGTTATCACCAGACGCTGCTTGCCTTTCGTTTCCTTACCGAAGGATACGATACCGGTACATTCTGCCAGCATGCCCGCATCCTTGGGTATACGCGCCTCGAACAATTCCGCGACACGCGGCAGACCACCGGTAATATCACGCGTTTTGGACGATTCCTGCGGAATACGCGCCAGCACATCACCCACACCGACTTGCTGACCATCTTCCACGGTAATAATACAACCTGTCTGGAAAGTCACGCTTACTGCGGTTTCAGTTCCGGTCAATTTTACTTCTTCGCCCTGCTCGTCATAAAGTCTTACCATAGGACGAACCATAGTCTTGCTTTGCGTGCCGGAGCGTTGCTTGGGGTCGATGACCACCAGCGTAGACAGACCGGTTACCTCGTCGATCTGCTTGGCAACAGTCGCGCCCTCTTCGACATTCTGGAAGCTGACCTTACCTGCATACTCGGTGATGATAGGACGAGTATGCGGATCCCATGTGGCCAGCACTTCACCGGCACGTACCGAGATGTCCTGCTTAATGACCAGAGTCGCACCGTACGGCACCTTATGGCGTTCGCGTTCACGTCCATAGTCATCGGCAATGATGATTTCAGCACTACGTGCAACGACGATGGCCTCACCGCGCACCGTCGTTACCAGGCGCATATTCGGGCTGTATTTCAACACACCGTTTGACTTACTTTCAATCTGACTGGCAATCACATTTCGTGATGCGGCACCACCCACGTGGAAGGTACGCATAGTCAACTGAGTACCCGGCTCACCGATTGATTGCGCCGCAATCACACCGACAGCTTCACCCACGTTGACCATGGAACCACGGCCCAGATCGCGACCGTAGCACTTGGCACACAGCCCAAAACGCGTCTCGCATTTCAGTGGCGCACGAACCTCTACCTCATCCACGCCCAGCGCTTCTATGCGCTCAACAGCCGTTTCATCAAGCAACGCACCCGTTTCATACAGCGTTTCGCCTGACTCAGGATTGACGACATCACGACTCAGTACACGACCCAGAATACGTTCACGCAAGGCCTCGATTACTTCACCACCCTCGACGATCGCCTTCATCATGGCGCCGTTTTCGGTGCCGCAATCTTCCTCGACAACAACCAGATCCTGAGTCACGTCCACCAGACGACGCGTCAGGTAACCGGAATTCGCTGTCTTCAACGCGGTATCAGCCAGACCTTTACGCGCACCGTGAGTAGAAATAAAGTATTGCAACATACTCAATCCTTCGCGGAAGTTCGCGGTAATCGGGGTTTCAATAATGGAACCATCCGGTTTGGCCATCAAACCACGCATACCTGACAACTGACGAATCTGTGCAGCAGAACCACGCGCACCGGAATCCGCCATCATGTAGATGGAATTAAAGGACTCCTGCATCATCGGTTTGCCATTCACCATACGCGCTTCGCCGGTAATACGGTCAACCACCGGCTCAGAACTAAGCTGATCCATCATGGCCTTAGCCACCATGTCACCGGTGCGCCCCCAGATATCGACCACCTTGTTATAACGCTCACCGTCAGTCACCAGACCCGAGGTGTACTGAGTGTGTATTTCCATCACTTCTTTTTCGGCAGCTTCGATCAGCGTGCTCTTTTGCGGAGGCATCAGCATATCGTCAACGCAGATCGAGATACCCGCACGTGTCGCATAGGTGAATCCGGTGTACATCAGCTTGTCAGCCATGATGACGGTATCACGCAGACCACACTGACGGAAACTGGCATTGATGAGCTTGGAAATCTCTTTCTTTTTCAAAGCCTTATTAATCAAGCCAAAAGGCAGTCCGGCAGGCAATACTTCGGACAGCAATGCGCGTCCTACCGTCGTTTCATGGCGTACCAGTTTTTCTACGAGTTCACCGTCAGCATCCTTTTGGAATTCCTTAAGGCGCACGATCACCTTGGCTTGCAAGTCAACCTCACGAGACTCATAAGCGCGGGAGACTTCGGCGATATTGGCGAACATCGAACCCTCGCCTTTGACACCGATATTTTCGCGTGTCATGTAATACAAGCCCAACACGATATCCTGTGAAGGAACGATGATAGGCTCACCGTTGGCAGGCGAAAGCACGTTATTGGATGCCAGCAACAAGGTGCGGCACTCCATCTGCGCTTCCAGCGACAAGGGAACGTGCACAGCCATCTGATCGCCGTCAAAGTCAGCGTTGAATGCTGTACAGACCAATGGATGCAGCTGTATTGCCTTGCCTTCAATAAGGATAGGCTCAAATGCCTGAATCCCCAGACGGTGCAAAGTCGGCGCACGGTTAAGCATGACAGGATGCTCGCGGATGACCTCTTCGAGTATATCCCAGACAACCGGCTCTTCCGCCTCTACCATGCGCTTGGATGCCTTGATCGTAGTCGCCAGCCCCATCGCTTCCAGGCGACTGAAAATGAACGGCTTAAACAGCTCCAGCGCCATTTTCTTGGGCAAACCGCATTGATGCAACTTGAGTTGCGGGCCCACCACGATAACTGAACGACCAGAATAATCGACGCGCTTACCCAGCAAGTTCTGACGGAACCGACCACTCTTGCCCTTAATCATATCAGCCAGAGATTTCAACTGGCGTTTGTTTGCGCCTGTCATCGCCTTACCGCGTCGACCGTTGTCCAGCAGGGAATCAACCGCTTCCTGCAGCATACGCTTTTCGTTACGCACGATAATATCCGGCGCCTTGAGCTCCAGCAGGCGACGCAGACGATTGTTACGGTTGATCACGCGACGGTACAGGTCGTTCAGATCTGAGGTCGCAAAACGACCACCGTCCAGCGGCACGAGCGGACGCAATTCCGGCGGCAATACCGGCAGCACTTCGAGAACCATCCATTGAGGCCGGATACCGGATGCATTGAATGCTTCCAGAACCTTCAAACGCTTGGCATATTTTTTGATTTTTGTTTCTGAGCCGGTTGCCAGCAGATCGGCACGCAGTGTTTCAATTTCGCTACTTACGTCCAGGCTACTCAGCAATGCGCGCACACCTTCTGCGCCCATCATGGCGACGAACTCATCACCGTACTCTTCGGTCTTGGCGAGGTAATCATCATCAGTCAACAATTGACCGCGATTCAACGGCGTCATGCCAGGCTCAGTCACTACATAAGCCTCGAAATACAACACGCGCTCAATGTCACGCAAGGTCATGTCCAGCACCATACCCAGACGTGATGGCAATGATTTCAGAAACCAGATATGCGCAACCGGGCTAGCCAGCTCGATGTGCCCCATACGTTCGCGACGCACCTTGGACAAGGTGACTTCTACGCCACATTTTTCGCAAATCACACCGCGATGTTTCAAACGCTTGTACTTGCCGCACAAACACTCGTAATCCTTTACCGGGCCGAAAATTTTCGCGCAAAACAGTCCATCGCGCTCAGGCTTGAAGGTGCGGTAGTTAATGGTTTCAGGTTTTTTGACCTCACCATAAGACCAGGAACGAATTTTCTCGGGCGATGCGAGGCCGATCTTGATCGCATCGAATTCTTCTTTTTGTGTGACCTGCTTGAACAAATCTAACAATGACTTCATGTGTGACTCCTAAAACTGGTGAGTGGGGAGTAGTAAATGGTGAGTAGGAAGCGGTTTAGTGAGTTTTCCCACTAACGACTTCCTACTTCCTACTTCCTATAACTAGTTGCGCTCCAAATCCATATCGATGGCAAGGGATCGAATTTCCTTGATGACCACATTGAAGGATTCCGGCATACCGGCATCAATCTTGTGATCGCCCTTAACGATATTTTCGTAAACCTTGGTGCGTCCGGCCACATCGTCCGACTTGACGGTGAGCATTTCCTGCAAGGTATACGCGGCGCCATACGCTTCCAGCGCCCACACTTCCATCTCACCAAAGCGCTGACCACCAAATTGTGCTTTACCACCCAGCGGTTGCTGAGTCACCAGACTGTATGGACCCGTAGAACGCGCGTGCATTTTGTCATCAACCAGGTGATGCAATTTCAGCACATGCTTGTAACCCACCGTTACCGGACGATCAAATGCCTCACCCGTGCGACCGTCGTGCAAGGTAGTTTGTCCGGACAGCGGCAAATCAGCCAGCGCCAGCATGTACTTGATTTCCTCTTCGCTTGCGCCGTCAAAAACCGGGGTAGCGAACGGTACACCCTTACGCAGATTGCGGCACAACTCAATAATCTCATCGTCATTAAACGATTTTAAATCAACAGACTGACCATTATTATGGTTGTAAATCTTGTCGAGGAATCCACGCAATTCGGTAATCTTGGCGTTGGCCTGAAGCATCTGCTCTATCTTCTTACCCAAACCATTCGCCGCCCAACCCAGATGCGTCTCAAGAATCTGACCGATGTTCATCCGTGATGGAACGCCCAGCGGATTCAATACGACGTCCACCGGCGTGCCATCTGCCATGTAAGGCATGTCTTCAACAGGGACGATGCGCGAAATAACACCCTTGTTACCGTGACGGCCTGCCATCTTGTCACCAGGTTGCAGACGACGTTTCACCGCCACATAAACTTTAACCATTTTTTGAACACCGGCTTGCAGCTCATCGCCCTGTGTCATTTTTTTCTTCTTAAGCTCGAACGCGGCATCAAATTCGATACGCTTCTGTGCCAGGCCATCCTTGACCTGCTCCATTTGCGCGGCGACTTCATCGTCTGCTACGCGAATGTCAAACCACTGATGATGCTCGACGCTGCTCAGGTAATCTTTACTCAGCGCACTGCCCTTGCTTAGCTTCTTCGGCCCGCCGTTGGCAACCTTATCAAGCAACAGCTTTTCAAGACGGGTAAAGGCGTCACTTTCAACGATACGCATCTGATCCGCCAGATCTTTCTTATAGCGATTTAATTCATCATCAACGATTTGTTGAGCACGACGATCACGCTGCAGCCCTTCACGAGTAAATACCTGAACGTCAATCACCGTACCGGAGCTGCCCGCAGAAACACGCAGGCTGGTGTCTTTAACATCGGATGCCTTCTCGCCAAAAATCGCACGCAGCAATTTTTCTTCCGGTGTCAGCTGAGTTTCACCCTTGGGCGTAACTTTACCAACCAGCACGTCGCCTACCGCAACTTCAGCGCCGATATGCACGATACCGCAATCATCCAGACGCCCCAACTGTACTTCAGACAGGTTAGGAATATCGCGGGTGATTTCTTCTGTACCCAGCTTGGTATCGCGCGCAACCACGGTCAACTCTTCAATATGGATCGACGTAAAGCGATCCTGAGCAATGATGCGCTCTGAAATCAGGATGGAATCCTCGTAGTTATAGCCGTTCCACGGCATAAACGCGACCAGCACATTTTGCCCCAGCGCCAATTCACCCATATCGGTAGAAGCACCGTCAGCCACCACGTCACCGCGTGCAATCACGTCACCTACCTTGACCAGCGGACGCTGGTTGATATTGGTGTTCTGATTGGAACGGGTGTACTTGATCAGATTGTAGATATCGACACCGACCTCACCCGCCGTAGTTTCCTCATCGTTGACACGCACCACGATGCGAGCCGCATCCACGTAATCAATGCGTCCACCACGAACAGCCTGAACGGCCGTACCCGAATCGAGCGCAACCGTGCGTTCGA
This sequence comes from Gallionella sp., assembly GCA_030652475.1. Lineage (GTDB taxonomy): Bacteria > Pseudomonadota > Gammaproteobacteria > Burkholderiales > Gallionellaceae > Gallionella. Next base: position 9,708 of record JAUSAO010000011.1, read on the forward strand.
TTCCCGTACCGACAAGCGGCTTTTCAGCGCGCAGGCACGGTACAGCCTGACGAGACATGTTGGCACCCATCAGCGCGCGGTTCGCGTCATCGTGTTCCAGGAATGGAATCAGACAGGCTGCAACCGACACGACCTGAGAGGGCGAAACGTCCATGTAATTGATGGTAGCCGGTTCGGCAAGCACAAACTCGTTGTGGCGGCGTGCCGACACGATGTCATCGGTAAAATGACCTTTTTTATCCAGCGCTGCGTTTGCCTGCGCAATAGTGAAGTTGCTCTCTTCAATGGCCGACAGATAATCCACATCGTTAGACACTTTACCGTTAGTAACCTTGCGATACGGTGTCTCAATAAAGCCGTATTCATTGGTACGCGCATACAGTGCCAACGAGTTGATCAGACCAATGTTCGGGCCTTCCGGTGTCTCGATTGGGCAAACGCGACCGTAATGCGTAGGGTGTACGTCACGCACTTCAAAACCGGCGCGTTCACGCGTCAGTCCGCCAGGTCCGAGAGCAGAAATACGACGCTTGTGCGTGACTTCTGAGAGCGGGTTGGTTTGATCCATAAACTGCGACAACTGGCTGGAACCAAAGAACTCCTTGATCGCAGCCGAAATCGGCTTGGCGTTAATCAGATCATGCGGCATCAGATTATCCGCTTCTGCCTGACCCAGACGCTCTTTGACAGCGCGCTCGACACGCGCCAGTCCCACGCGGAACTGGTTTTCGGCCAACTCGCCCACTGCACGAACACGACGATTACCCAGGTGATCAATGTCGTCGATTTCACCGCGACCATTGCGCAGTTCAACCAGAATCTTAACCACAGCGACGATATCTTCGTTGGAGAGGATCGGCGAACCAATCAATTCCTCGCGGCCCACACGACGATTAAACTTCATACGGCCGACCACGGACAGATCGTAGCGTTCTTCGCTGAAGAACAAGCCATTGAACAAACCTTCAACCGATTCTTCGGTAGGCGGCTCACCGGGGCGCATCATGCGATAAATCGCGACACGTGCCGTCCATTGATCAGTCGATTCATCTGTGCGCAATGTCTGGGAGATGTAAGCACCGTGATCGAGATCGTTGGTGTACAAAGTATGCAGCTTGGTGATATTGGCTTCCTGCAATTTATGCAGTAATTCTTCAGTAATGACATCATTGGCGTTGGCAATGATTTCGCCGCTTTCTTTATCCACAAGGGTGTTGGCAATCACGCGACCCAGCAAAAAGTCTTCGGAGACAGCCAGCTTGTCTATGCCGGCTTCCTGCATCTGACGGATATGACGCACGGTAATACGCTTGTCATTGGCAACAATGACATTGCCAGCTTTATCCAGAATATCAAATCGGGCGACTTCACCACGCAAACGCTCGGCCACGACTTCAAATTGAATCCCACCCTTCTTGCCCAACTGGAAGGTATCAAATTCGTAGAACATCCCCAGCATGTCTTCATTGCTGTAACCCAATGAACGCAGCAGAATAGTAACCGGCATCTTGCGGCGGCGGTCGATACGGAAGTAAACGTAATCCTTGGCGTCAAATTCAAAGTCCAGCCATGAACCGCGATAAGGGATGATGCGCGCAGAAAACAGCAATTTTCCTGAGGAATGCGTTTTACCCCGGTCATGCTCAAAGAACACACCTGGCGAACGATGCAACTGGGAAACGATAACGCGCTCGGTACCATTAATGACAAACGAGCCGGTATTGGTCATCAAAGGCATTTCGCCCATGTAGACTTCCTGCTCCTTTACTTCCTTAACCGTGGGCTTCGAGGCTTCCTTATCCATAATGGTCAAACGCACGCGTGCACGCAGCGGCGACGCATAAGTCAGACCGCGCTGCTGACATTCCTTCACATCAAAGGCAGGCATGCCCAACATGTAACTGACGAAGTCAAGGCGCGCATTCTTGGAATGGCTCTCAATCGGAAATATTCCGTTGAAAGCGGCTTGCAAGCCCTCATTTTTGCGTTTTTCAACCGGCGTATCAGCCTGCAAAAAAGCCGCAAAGGCTTCCAACTGGGTGGATAACAGGAAAGGGATCGGCAATGCACCGATACGCTTGCCAAAACTTTTACGAATACGTTTTTTTTCGGTAAAAGAGTAGCTCATATAATCTCCACGACTAGGCAAAAAGACAGGGGGCGAAAAGCCAATTCAGGACTTCCCGTCCGCTAGCTTCTAACGGTAAACAAAATCCTACGTTTGTCCCCTCTACCTCTGGGAGAGGGTTTGGGTGAGGGGAACGGGCATGGAAGTACCATAATCAGCAGCGGCTACTGGCATGCCCGTTTAAGCGCCAAAAGGCTGACGGTAAGCCGTCAGCCTTTTGACAACACGATAACTTACTTGACTTCAGCGCTTGCACCAGCCTCGATCAATTGCTTGGCAACTGCATCAGCATCTGCCTTGGACACGCCTTCTTTAACAGCTTTAGGTGTCGCGTCAACCAGATCCTTGGCTTCTTTCAAGCCCAGACCGGTAATAGCGCGAACAGCCTTAATTACGCTAACCTTGTTGTCGCCAATGGCGGTCAAGATTACGTCAAATTCACTCTGTTCAGCTGCTGCTTCAACAGCAGCGCCAGCAGGACCTGCAACAGCAACAGCTGCAGCAGATACGCCGAATTTTTCTTCCATCTGTTTAATCAATTCAGACAGTTCCAGCACAGTCATGCCAGCAACTGCATCCATCAATTCAGCATTGGTTATAGCCATATTGTTCTCCTTGTTCAGTTATTTCAAAAATTAAACGGTTTCAGCAGCCGCTTCAGCTTCAGCTTCAGCTTCAGCCGGAGCGTCAACTACACCATTAGCATCGCGGATCGCAGCCAGAGTACGGACAAACTTCGCAGTTGTCGCATTCATGGTTGCCATCAAACGTGCAATCAACTCATCACGGCTAGGTGTGGCAGCCAGTACAGCAACTTGTTCCGCAGACAGCAGCGAACCACTCATTGCACCAGCCTTGATCACCAGCTTGTTGTTGGTTTTAGCAAAATCGTACATCACTTTTGCCGCAGCGACAGCGTCCGCACTCATGCTATACACAAGAGGGCCGACCATGCTTTCAGCGAGCGGTTCAAATGAAGTACCTTGTACCGCGCGGCGCGCCAATGTGTTTTTCAACACATGCAGATACACACCAGCCTTACGCGCATTAGCACGCAAAATAGTGATATCGGCAACTTTGATGCCACGGTACTCTGCCAAAACGATGGTTTGCGATTGCGCCACTTGTGCACTGACTTCCGCGACCACGGTTTGTTTTTCTTGCAGATTGAGACTCAAGTCTTCCTCCATATCCAGAATGCATTCAACATGCATTCCATCGTTTACAACAGCGACCTTGAGCCAGGAGAACAACCATTCCTGCTCGCGGGCACACCATCTACGTGGGCAGTCGAATCGCTTCGACAATTAAGTCAAGACCGAATTGCAGCCCCGACACCTACGGTCTTTGATGCTGACAACCGCCAGCAGTGCAAAGATATTTAGCGGCAAGATGTGATCTTGCCGCTGAATTTTAAGGCATTAAGCGGTGATGCTAGTCTGATCAACCCGTACACCCGCGCCCATCGTGCTGGACAAGGAGACCTTCTTCATGAAGACCCCCTTTGATGTGGCCGGCTTGGCTTTTGACAACGCATCGATCAAGGCCAGCAGATTTTCACGCAGCGCCTCCGGCGTGAATGAAGCACGGCCGATAGTGCAATGAATGATGCCGTTCTTATCGTTACGATATTGAACCTGACCCGCCTTGGCGTTGCGCACCGCGCCTGCCACGTCAGCCGAAACTGTACCGACCTTGGGATTAGGCATCAAACCACGCGGACCGAGAATCTGACCCAACTGACCTACCAGACGCATCGCGTCAGGACTGGCAATAACCACGTCGAAATCCAGGTTGCCCGCTTTGATAGATTCGGCCAAATCGTCGAAACCGACGACATCTGCTCCAGCAGCCTTTGCTTCTTCAGCTTTGGCGCCTTGTGCAAATACAGCTATGCGCACTGTTTTACCCGTACCCTTGGGCAATACGACGGAGCCGCGCACCAACTGATCAGATTTACGCGCATCAATGCCCAGATTTACGGCAACATCGATAGATTCATCAAATTTTGCCACTGCATTTTCTTTAACCAACGACAGTGCGTCAGTCAGAGCATATTGTTTATTACGATCGATTTTGGCTGCAATTGCTTTATAACGCTTAGACATTATTCGCCCTCCACGGTGATACCAATACTGCGCGCACTGCCCGCGATGGTGCGAACAGCCGCATCCATGTCAGCAGCCGTCAGATCAGGCATCTTGGTTGTTGCAATTTCTTCCGCCTGCTTGCGGGTCAAGTGACCAACCTTAGCGGTGTGCGGCGTCGCACTACCCTTTTGAATACCGACGGCCTTCTTGATCAGAATAGTCGCAGGTGGGGTCTTCATGATGAAGGTGAAGCTCTTGTCTGCAAACGCGGTGATAACCACCGGGATAGGCAAACCAGGCTCTACGCCTTGAGTAGCGGCGTTAAACGCCTTACAGAACTCCATGATATTCAGACCACGCTGACCCAGTGCTGGACCAATCGGTGGGCTTGGATTTGCCTTGCCCGCAGGCACTTGCAGCTTAATATAGCCGATGACTTTCTTTGCCATGTTACTCTCCTATCAAACGGGTAAACGAAACTTGCGTCTCTCCCCAATCACGAGAAACAGCGAACGGGAAACCGCGCCTGTTTTTATCACAAGCTGCGTCTCCCCATACCTGCCTCTCCCGCTTTAGCCTTTTTCTACCTGACCAAAATCCAGCTCTACCGGTGTCGCACGACCAAAAATAGTCACTGCCACACGTATTTTATTCTTGTCATAATTGACATCTTCGACCATGCCCGTAAAGTCCGTAAACGGACCGTCCTTGACACGTACAGCCTCACCCACTTCAAACAACACCTTGGGACGCGGCTTCTCAACGCCCGCCTGCATTTGCTGCATGATGGTTTGCACTTCCTTGTCGCTAATCGGCGTGGGACGCATTGCCGAGCCGCCCAGGAAACCGGTCACCTTCGGCGTACTCTTCACCAAATGCCAGCTTTCGTCGGTCATTTCCATCTCAACCAGAACATAACCCGGGAAGAACTTACGTTCCGAGGTAACTTTTTGCCCGGACTTGAGTTCAACAACCTCTTCAACCGGAACCAATATCTGACCGAATTTGTCTTGCATACCCTCGCGTTGAATACGCTCGGCCAATGCACGTGATACGTTCTTCTCAAACTGAGAATACGTATGAACAACATACCAATTCATAGCCATTACTCAACCCGTCCCATCAGCTTGTTTACAATCATCATCAAACTAGCGTCAACCAGCCACAAAAACAAAGCCATGATTATGGCAAACAAAATCACCACGCCTGTTGTTTGCATGGTTTCTTTACGCGTGGGCCAAACAACACGCCTAGCTTCAGCTACGGAATCCTTACTGAACCCAATAAATTGTTTTCCTGATTCACTGGTAGATGCCACAGCCACAGCCAGCAACAAGCCGACCAGAACTGAAAGCAACTTCAATACCGCAGGACTGTCATGCAGGTAATAGAAGCCCGCAATTCCTGCTGCAACCAACAAGAATGCAATTAGCAACTTGATTTTGTCCGACATGCGCGAAGGTTCCGATTTAACTATTACTTACAATTTGGCAGGCCAGGAGGGTCTCGAACCCCCAACCCTCGGTTTTGGAGACCGATACTCTACCAATTGAGCTACTGGCCTAAATGCAGTCGTTAGTTATTAGCCGCTAGTCGTTAGTTGGTTTTGTCCGCTACGCGGACACTGCTTTCACTAACGACTAACGACTTACGTCTAACAACTGTTTCTTTTTTACTCGATAACTTTTGCAACCACACCCGCACCCACGGTACGGCCGCCTTCGCGAATCGCGAAACGCAGACCTTCTTCCATGGCGATCGGGTTGATCAGGCTCACGGTAATGCTGACGTTATCGCC
>JAUSAO010000019.1 GCA_030652475.1 Gallionella sp.
TCTTCCTCATCTGTGCCAGCACATCATTGTGCGACACACTCTGCCACACCAACACAACCCATAAAAACCGAGACCGGCAGGCGCCTAATCAAAATCCGGCTTTGCGGCCATATTTACGCGGATTTCAATAGCCGTTCACAACCCGCAAAATCGCAAGGGTCTTCCCCTTAAAACAAGCCCGCATGGGGCTTCCCACTCAACTAAACGATGAGACCGTTAAGTTGCTGAATGATAGTCGCGCCATGCGCTTCTTGTTTTGAGTGAAGGGGCATCCCCGCCGAGTGCGGCAGCAAGCTGCTCGCACTGGCGTGAAAGGGGAGGGCTGGGGTGGGATACTGTATGCGTGCAGTGCTGCCAATTCACTTCTCCCTCCCCTTCAAGGGGAGGGCTGGGGTGGGGATGGGTTAAATTCAGCTAATGAGCAATCCGGGATAAATTCAGAAAGGCATTCTGGATTGCCACGGCCTTCGGTCTCCCGCCACGTGTCTCGCGGCTAAAGGCATGGGCTGAAGGCCGCTCGCAACGACGGCAGTGCGGCCAAGGCTTGGGATAAAGGCATGCGTACCTCAGTCATCGTCGTGCCTTTAGCCGCGAGGCACGTGGCGGGAGGCCGCGGCAAACCAGTCAGTCCTTCAGGCAAAACCTCTGGATTCGCGCCAAATGAATCGATACGCGAGTTTCATACATGATTGCATTTTTAACAGATAAAAAACATAATACCAACAGTTAAATTTCAATCACCAGCGTGAGGATTTTATGAGTAACACGATAGACACGGCTTTAGCTCGACAAATGGTAGATGCTTGCGCCATTCGAGGCGCGTCCATAATCGGTCAGCCTGGCGGTTGGTCAATCATGCTCAAAATGGGGTTGACTGAAAAGCCGCTAGGCACGCAAAGAACAGACAAGCCGCGCAAGTGGCGCAGTCTGGATGCTTGCATGGGTTATGTCATCAATGAGCTGCGAATTTTCAGGCTCGATAGTCTGGATGCCAGCAACTTCAGCAGGGATGATGTTATGCGCCCGGCCCGCCCCGACTCTGCCGAACGGTTGAAGCACGCTCACGAGGCGGCGGCTTATGACACGTGGTTTCGGTCGCAGATCGAGGAAGGCATCAAAGAAGCCGATGATCCCAACACGAAATGGGTTTCCAATGAGGATGCTCAAAAACACTTTGCAGCCAAGCGTCGGGCTTTGGAACAACGCCTTGAGGCAGCAGCATGATAATTGCGTGGCTACCCAAGGCAATTGCAAACAGGGATGAGCTGATTGATTACATCGCGGAAGAAAACCCGAGGGCTGCCATTGAGCAAGATGACCGCATCGAGGCGCAAGTTAACCACCTTGCCGCGCATCCAGAGATCGGCCACGCTGGACGCAAAAAAGGCTCTCGCGAGCTGGTTATTGCCAGGACAAATTTTGTCGTAATCTACCGCGTCCACCCAAAAGCAAAACGGGTTGAGATTATTCGTGTGTTACACACATCGCAGGCATGGTCTGCATGACGCGGGTAGCGGGAGGCCGCAGGCCGCGGCAATCCAGTTAATCATCAAGGCAAAACCTCTGGGTTGCCACGCCCCGCCACGTACCTCGCGGCTAAAGGCCGCGGCTCGCAACGACGACAAAAAACCTCTGGGTTGCCACGGCATTGCGGCTTGTGGCACGTCATTGCGAGCCAACGTGGCGGCGTGGCAATACGGCCTCTTACTTTACCAGTCATGTAAAAACCGTAATCTCATGTTATTGACATTTACGGCAATCAGCCGTACATTGTCAAAAAGGAGATTTCACCATGATAGCAGCCATTTCTACAGCAAGGCTCGAAGCCCGGATTAGCACTGAATTGCACGCCACACTCAAACGCGCAGCCGAGATTCAGGGGCGCACCATGACTGACTTTGTTATTTCTGCGGTGCAAGAAGCAGCCCAGCGTGCCATTGAACAATCCAGTGTTATCAGATTGTCACTATCGGATCAGGCGTGTTTTGCGGCAGCATTATTGTCGCCACCCGAAGCCGCGCCTGCATTAAGGCGGGCCTTTGATCGACGCAAAAAGTTACTGGATGCTGAATGAGCGTAGCCACCTTTCGGGTTGAACCTCTCGACAACGCTTATGATCGCACCATGTTTAACTGCGGCTCAGAGCAGTTGGATCGTTATTTTCATCAGCAAGTCACACAGGAAACCAAGCGCAGAGTGACCGCTTGTTTTGTCGCGCTAACCAATGAACAAATTATTGCCGGTTACTACACGATAGCAGCAACCAGCGTGCCGCTGACGGGCCTTCCGGCAGCCATTGCCAAAAAACTCCCGCGGTATCCATTGGTTCCCGCAGTCAGAGTGGGGCGGTTGGCAGTTGACCAAAAATACAAGGGACAAGGGCTTGGCGGGGCGCTTCTTGCCGATGCGCTACACCGTTCGGTTGTCTCAGATATTGCGGCCTATGCCATGCTGGTTGATGCCAAGAATAATGAGGCCGCTGACTTCTACCGACATCACGGATTTATCGCACTGCCTGATTCACCCTTGTCGCTATTCTTGCCATTGGCGGTAGCATCCAAGCTCACCCCTTAACCTCAAAAGCAATCCGGGTTTTGCCGTTCGTTAACGGGCAAACGTACCACTACGTGAGTTTCACGTTAAGCGAAAAGGCGCTGGATATCCCTTCACCTTTCACCTTTCACCTTTGTCCCTTCACGCAACAACTCGGGGCGCAGCCCCTTAGTTGTGCGGGGAAGCCCCTTCACTCAGAAACAGGAGCTTTAGCTCCGTTGTTTCGTGGGAATGCCCTTGCGGCATTGCGGGCTTAATTCAGCAACAGCAGCCTTGGCTGCGTTGTTGCGTGGGAAGCCCCCTGCGGGCTCGCAAAGACGGCAAGAACCTCTGAATTGCCACTGCCTGCGGCATCGCAAAGACGTTTATTTGACGAAAATATCGAGAGACTTGAGCAGAATAAGGATCAGGCCGGTTCCGCCGATGTACCACTTCATCGTGGAGATGATGGTTTCCTGCATTTTGACCTGCGCTTGTTCAAATTTAATTTCGAGTGCGCCCATTCGTTTCTCAAATTCGCCAACCATTTCGGCTTTAAAGGTACTG
>JAUSAO010000022.1 GCA_030652475.1 Gallionella sp.
TTCATCGTGGGTAGATGCGTAAAGCGCAACCCCGCCCCCATCCCAACCTTCCCCCTGAAAGGGAAGGAGAAAAACTCAGCCGCCTGGGGCGGCTCAAGGTTTTATCAGCGCCTTTGAGGCGCTCACCCAATAAGCCTCCGGTTTTGCCGGAGGTAATTTAACTGAACTCTGTGAGGAAAATGTGCATGAAAGAAAATGAAATTTTCGCAGTGATCCTCGCCGGTGGCACGGGTAGTCGCCTTTGGCCGTTGTCGCGACAAAACTTGCCCAAGCAGTTTTTGACGCTGGACGGTCATGCCTCGTTGTTGCAAACCACCATCAATCGCCTTGCGCCTGTCATAGTGGCGAAGAATGTATTAATTGTCACGCAGGAGTCTCACGCCAAAGGCGAGGCTTACCATGCGCTACAACCCTATCCGTCGTTATTTGAACCCGTTGGACGCAATACCGCTCCGGCGATTGCCCTGGCGGCGGCACGTCTGATGCTCGATGGTTCAGACCCCATCATGGTGGTGCTGCCGGCCGATCATGTCATCAAGGACGAAATAACATTCCGTACTCATTTGAATATTGCGATAGAGGCGGCGAAGCAGGATAAATTGGTCACCTTCGGTATCCAGCCTACCCGTCCGGATACTGGTTTTGGCTATATTAAAACCAGTATCCCATCCTCAGTCCTCGATCCTCAGTCCTGTATCGAACCTCAGTCCTGTGTTCTTGCTGTCGAGCGCTTCACCGAAAAACCTGATCTGGCTACTGCCGAGCAATTTCTGAAAGAAGGTAATTATTTCTGGAATTCCGGCATGTTCGTCTGGCGTGCCTCGGTGATCCTGGCTGAAATCGAACAACATCTTCCCGATGTGTATCAGGTTATTCAGGCCATTATTGCTGAAAGCCGCGTCTCAGGTGATTTTCAGGGCGCAGTAGTAAAATATTTTGCGGGGATGCCCTCCGTTTCCATCGATTACGGCGTGCTGGAAAAATCCAGTCGTGTGTCGTTGATTCCCTGTGATATTGGCTGGAATGATGTTGGCAGCTGGCAGGCAGTGCATGATATATCCGCCAAGGATGAAAACGGCAATGCCTTGCAAGGCAATGTCATCGCGGTTGATTGCAAGAACAGCCTGATACGCGCAGAAAAACGTCTGGTCGCCGTCATCGGCGTGGAGGACTTATGCGTAGTCGAAACCGCCGATGCGATTCTTATTTCCAAAAACGATCAGACCCAACGAGTGCGCGAGGTGGTCGATGTACTGCAAGACCGGGGTGCGTCCGAACATGTTTGTCATACCAAAGTGAACCGTCCCTGGGGTAGCTTCACCGTGCTGGAAGGCGCGCAAGATGGCTTCAAGCTCAAACGCATCGTGGTTTCCCCCGGTTCCAAGCTTAGCCTGCAAAGTCATGCGCATCGTTCCGAGCACTGGGTGGTGGTTTCCGGTACGGCGACTGTCACCAACGGTGATGAAATCATTACCGTGAACAAAAACCAGAGCACCTATATCCCGATGGGCACTAAACATCGCCTGGAGAATCGCGGCAAAATCCCGTTGAACATCGTCGAGATTCAGGTGGGTGAGTATCTGGGAGAAGATGATATTCAACGTTATGAAGACCATTACGGCAGGTGAAAAGATAGGGGTTCGAGAAATGAATTTCACCAGTTTCTGGTGGTTGCCAAAGCATCGTGTGCCGAGGTGAGATCACAGCTTTATGTGGCACAAGACGTTGGTTATGTTGCGCAGGAAATTTTTAGGGAATCGCTGATTTATTCCGTTCGTGGTGAGCCTGTCGAACCATGAGCGAGATAAATTCCTGATAATCATTGGGTTGTGCATACCCTTCGACAAGCTCAGGGCGAACGGGTGATTTAGTCAGCGCTTCCTTAGCAGTCTAAACAGTCGTACCGAAGAACTTTCGAGAATTTTAGGCGGCCTCCGCGCTGCCGTTAACAAACAAAGAGACGAAAAATGACTCAAGCATCAGTATCCCGTACTCGCGGGCAGCTTTGGGCGTTGTTTGCGCTGATTGTTTACACCCCCTTGCCCCTGGCAAGCAACCGCCCATGGGCGCTGGCACTGCTGGGCTTGCTGACGGGTGGGCTGTTGTTGTGGACTATCTGGCGGCCGGGCGGGCGTTTGACGGAACTGGCGTGGCAAGGTGCGAAAACGCCCCTGATATTGCTCGGGCTGTGGATGGCGCTGTTGGTCGTGCAGCTTATTCCCATGCCAGGCGCATGGCTGGCTGCGCTGGATCAGAGCGTAATAAACAGCTTCGCCAGCCAGGGGGAAGGTGTTGTTTCGATAGATAGTTATTCCACACGATTGTATTTGGCCAAGGCCTGTATTTTGAGCGCCGTGTTCTGGCTTGTTCTTGTGTTGATCGATTCGAAGCGGCGCATTGAGTGGCTGGCCATGGTTATTGTGTTTTCCGGGTTGTTGCAGGCATTGATCGGTGTGATGTTGATGGCGACTGGTGCAAATTTTCAGCTATTTTTTGTTGAAATATCGCAACCGAGGGCGCATGGTACATTCGTGTCACCCAACAACTTTGCAGGCTATCTGGAATTGACATTGGCTGTGGGGATAGGGCTGATGATAGCCAAGTTGGATGGGTTGCCGGTTGCAAACTGGAGGCAACGCGTGCAGGGCTGGTTGGCTTTGCTGATCAGTGAAAAGGCGTTACTACGCTTGTCTTTGATTATCATGGTGGTTGGATTGGTGGCCAGCCGTTCGCGTATGGGGAATGCGGCTTTTTTTGCCAGCCTCATCATTGTGGGTTTCTTCACCATTGTTTTTGCAAAACATGTAACGCAACGTACTCATGACAGACAAGAAAAAAACACCTTGCGAGCGACGATTGTGTTTATAGTTAGCTTGATTGTGCTTGATGTGTTTATTATTGGTGGAGTGGTCGGGGTTGAAAAAGTAGTTCAGCGTCTTGAGAATACCAACTTACATGCGCAGTCTGCGTTAGTGCAGTTGCAGGGCATGCCTGGAAAGGATGCTCAGGCAAGCATGGGAATTAAGCCGATAGAAGTGCGCCGTTATGAGCAGTCAGTAGAAGAAAGAGGTGAGGCTGTTATTCCTTCGCTTCAGATCGTCCGTGACTTTCCTTGGCTGGGTACCGGAGGCGGTACGTTTCATTTGTCATTCCCTCATTACCGACCATCCGAAGTGGTTGGTTTTTATGATCATCCGCACAATGATTATGTCGAGTTTGCCAGCGAAGTCGGCTTGCTGGGCTTGCTGCTGTTGGCACTGATGGTGGCGCATAGCGTTTGGAGTTCTGTCATGTTGTTAGTGCGTAGTCATGACCAGTTGGCGCGGGGTATGGCGTTTGCCAGTTTGATGGGTGTGACTTCCTTGTTGATCCATGCGGCGGTAGATTTTAATTTTCAGATTCCGGCGAATGCGATGTTGTTTTTGATTGTATTAAGTTTGCCGTATCTATTTGTTAAATTGAAACATTAATCATGTTAAATCGTTGAAAATGTCAGGTAAAATGCGCGCTATTCATTGTCTTGTTAATTTATTCCGAGGGGAAAACCATGTCATTAAAACTTTCTAAAGTGTCAGTCGCTGTATTCAGTGTGTTGTTGGCAGGTGCGGCAACGGCAGCAGATATGCAAGAGCAAGGCGGTGATAAATCGAATCATGCAGATGGCGTTATTAATGCAGGAGGGTTTGAAATTAAGCCGACTCTCAGTTTGGCGATCGGTAAAAATGACAATGTGGGATTGGCTAGTGCCGCCCAGACTTCATCTAACTTTACCCGACTGAGTCCGACTATCTCTATTGCTATGCCAACTCATGGGCAGCTATACAGCGCTACTTATTCAGGTATATACGCCAATTATACCGGCAGCACGATCGATAATTTTAACGATCACAATTTCGGGCTGGCAGCGAAAAACGACTGGTCTACGCGCATCAACTCTTTGGTCAATGTTGACTATAACAAGGGGCATGATGGCCGAAATGAAATAAAAAATACAGGTATCCCTAGTGCGTTCGTCGAGCTTTGGCATACTACTGGTGTTAAGGGAATGGCGCATTACGGTGCAGATGGTGCGCAGGGGCAGTTTGAGTTGACGGCAGGTCAAATTGCCAAACGCTACGATAGTAATAATCGCGGTGGAACCCAGTTGCTGGATAATGACGCGACCAATCTGACCGGCGCGTTCTTTTATAAGGTGGCACCGGCTACGCAAATGATCTTTCAGGCTGGAACGACGAAAATTGCTTATCGTGTCGCGCCGGCACTGGCGATCAATAATCGCGATAGTACCGAAAATCAATATATGGTCGGCGTTAAATGGGATGCGACTGCAAAAACTACCGGCAGTATCAAGGTCGGCCAAGTGAATAAAACCTTTAATCTTGGTTTGCAGCCTTCTTCCACAAGCACTGCATGGGATGCGAATGTAACCTGGTCACCTTTGACTTATTCCAATGTTAATTTAACCTTGGCGCAGAAGGCGGTTGAGTCGGGCGGTACAGGTAGTTTTATGATTAGCCGCGATTCCAATTTAAACTGGACTCATGAGTGGTCAAGTCAAATCAAGTCTGCGTTGTCGGTTGGTGATGGCCTGGATACTTATAAAAATAGCACTCAGGTAAATAAACGCCAGACATATGGTGCGAAGCTCAGCTACTCTGTTAATCGCTGGTTGAACGCAGGGGTTGAATATCAAAACTCAAAGCGAGACTCAACCCTTGCTGCTTTAACCAATACGCAGGCTATTACGATGCTGGTTCTGGATGGTACTTTGTAACGCCAGGTTTTTATTTGGTTTAATCGGTCGCTGGTGGGGGATAAATTTGTCTGTTTTAACTAAAGTTGCTCGTATGCTCGATGTTCGACGTGGTGCGCTGATTGTTTTAATCTTTTCTGGCTTGCTTGTCAGCGCTTGTATACCGTTTGCCCATGCAGCTGACTCATCGGTTAGAGATGAGTCAGCTGCAATTGGGAGCAGGGGGTATCTGCTGGGTGCAGGCGATGTGATCAATATTACGGTTTATGGCGAGGATGATTTGTCGCGCCAGAAATATCGCTTGCCGGATTCCGGCTTGATTACGTTTCCATTTGGCGAGGTGCGTGCATTGGGGTTGCATCTGGTGGAGCTGGAAAGTCGCATTGCGGATGGATTGCGCGGCGGATATCTGGTGAATCCTCGTGTTTCGGTAAGTATGGAGGAGTACCGTCCGTTTTTTATCAATGGGCAGGTCGCCAATCCGGGTGCTTATCCTTACCAGCCCGGCATATCAGTACGCAAGGCGGTATCACTTGCGGGCGGATTCAAGGAACGTGCGTCTGAGAGCAAGATATTTGTAATGCGTGAGGCAGATCCGTTACATGCACAAGCCAAAATTGGTTTGGATGCGGCTATTTATCCCGGTGATACCGTTACTGTTGAAGAAAGTTTCTTTTGATGCAATATACTGAAAACAAAATAGATAATCGTTCTGATTCCATGGCTGAGGATAATACCGAAGCGCTGGATATGATGGGGTACTGGCGCATCATACAGCGGCGCAAGTGGGGGGTGCTGGGTCTGGCGGTGTTTATCACGCTGTTGGTAACAGTGGTTGTCTATATGATGACCCCCATCTACAGTTCTTCTGTGTCTGTCTTGGTGGAGCAGAATAAATCTAAACTGGCTTCCATGGATGCCGTCTACGGTGGCGCAGGTACGGATCAGGCTTACTATCAGACACAAGTAGAAATGCTCAGGTCGCGGGTGTTGATGGAGGCAGTGGTTGATCGGCTCAAGTTGACAACACATCCCTTGTTTAATGCGCCGGATCAGCCCTCATTGCTTAACAGTATGCTGTCGGGTTTGGGCATGAATGCTGCCCAGCCGATAAATCGTGATGAGAAGCAGGTGCGTAAAGGCATAGCGGGAGCACTTAATGGTATGGTGAGCATAGAGCCCTCCAGAACCAGTCAGCTGATAAAAATAAGCGTTTTGTCAACCGACAGGGAAATGGCGGCAACGATCGCCAATGCGGTTGCCGATGCTTATATCGAGCTGGATCTGGAGGCGCGCTACAAAATGACACAGAAGGCGACGGACTGGATGAATGTTCGTCTGGTGTCCTTAAAAGACAATCTGGATAAATCAGAGCGTACATTGCAGCTATATCGTGAGCAACACAACATCATTGATACCAAAGGTTTGGATTTAGGCGGGGCGACCAGTCAACTTGGGGCAACCATAGGGAGTCTGACTACCGCTCGTCTGGCGCGTGCGCAAGCTCAAGCCAATCTTGAGCAGGTTAAGCGAGCCAAAGGCTCTGAATTGATGCTTCCAATTGTTCAGCGTAATACTTTGGTGGCGAGTTTGATGGGAGTGGTTTCCGAGCATGAACGCAAAGTATCCGAGTTATCCAACCGCTATGGACCTGAGCATCCAAAATTGATACAGGCGCAGGCTGAGCTGAAACAGTCGAAGCAGAACTTGCGTTTGCAGGTTGCAGACGTGGTGAGCGGTTTGGAGCGTGAATACGAAGTGGCACGTGCAAACGAGGGGATTCTGGCAGGTGCAGTGTCTGAAGCCAAGCAAACTATCCAGGGGTCAAATCGTAAGGAATTCGAGCTGACATCTCTGGAGCGCGAGGTTAAAACTAACCGTGAACTTTATGACATGTTTATGGGGCAGTTGAAGGGAACCAGTGCCGTTAGCGATATGCAGACGGTAGTCGCGCGCGTGGTTGATCCGGCCATAGCTAGCGATGCGCCGGTCAAGCCAAACAAGAAGCTGATCATCAGCTCGGCATTTGTGCTCAGTTTGTTGTTGGGTATAGCGGTGGCGTTTATGCTGGATTATCTGGATACCAGTGTGCGTTCTGCCGAGGATGCCGAGCGCAAACTGGGTTTGCCGCTGCTGGCGGCGGTGCCCATGGTTGAGCTGCCGGCGGGGCAAAGCGTCGGCCTGTATTATCGTGATGCGCCCAAATCGCTGTTTGCTGAATCGATTAAAACCATACGCACCGGGATATTGCTGTCAGGCATTGACCATCCTAAAAAGACGCTGGTGGTTACCTCTTCTATCCCGGGCGAAGGTAAATCAACGGTCGCGATCGATTTGGCGCTGGCACATGCTCAGACCAAGCGCGTTCTTCTGATCGATGGCGATATGCGTCGGCCCTCCATCGCGAAAGTGCTGGGGCTGGATAATACCCATCCCGGCTTGTCCATGCTGGTGCTGGGCATGGAAGAGTTAGAAAATTGCGTCTATAAAATAGAAGGCTCCACGCTTGATGTATTGACAGCCGGCAGTATTCCGCCCAATCCACTGGAGTTGCTGCTGTCCGAAAAATTCAAGGAGCTGCTGGCTGAGCTGGGCGAGAAATATGACACCATCATCATCGATTCGCCTCCGGTACAGCTGGTAAGCGATGCCGTCGTGCTTGCCAGCATGGCAACCGGAGTGGTGTTTGTGCTCAAGGCGGATGCCACACCGTTCCAGTTGGCGCGTCGCGCAATTCGTACCTTGCAGCGCGGCGGCGCTTCCATATTTGGTGTTGTGCTGAATCAGGCCAATTTCAGGAACGAAGAATACTACGGTGGTTATGGCGGTTACGGGAAATATAATTATCATAGTTACTACGGCGAGGATGCAGAGAAGGCGGATAAGGCGGATAAGGCTGTAAAAAAGGCCTGATGGCTGACATGGGATGATAGATTTACATTGCCACTATTTGCCCGGCATTGACGATGGTTCTCAGTCGATGGCGGAGTCGCTGGATCTGGCGCGCGCGTCAGTGGTTGATGGGATCACGCATGCGGCGATGACACCGCATATTCATCCGGGGCGCTACGATAATATTCGTTCTTCTGTGGTTTTGGCAACAAATCAATTTCGGGCAGCGCTTGTTGAGGCGGATATCAGGTTGCAGATTTACCCCGCTGGTGAAGTGCGTCTGACTTCGGAAATTATTGAGTTACTGGAGCAGGATGAATTGCCTTTTCTCGGAACGCTGAATGGTTACCGGATATTGTTGCTGGAATTTCCCTATGGTCAGATGCCGGTGGGGACGGAGAAGCTGACGCACTGGCTGTTGGCTCATAACATACGCCCGCTGATTGCACATCCGGAGCGTAATAAAGTCGTCATCAGCAATCTTGAAAGAATTGCGCCCTTTGTTGAAATGGGTTGTTTATTGCAGTTGACCGCGGGTTCGGTAATTGGCGAGTTTGGCAAGGCCGTGCAGGATATCGCGGCCCTGATGCTGGAGCGGCGCTGGGTGTCAGTGATTGCCACCGACGCACACAATCTTTTGCATCGCGCCCCGGTGTTGGCGGCAGCACGGAATTGGTTGTGCGGACACGGTGGACAGGCATGGGCGGATGAGTTGACGCGGGTTACGCCAGCCAGAATTCTGGGTATTGAATTGGCTGGGTTGTCATCTTAGGGAAGCGCTGATTAAATCGCCTTGCCTTTAGCCGCTGGCGCGTCATTGCGAGCAACGCGAAGCAATCCAGAGATTTTTCGTTTTGAGCGCCGACTGGATTGCCACGCTTCGCTCGCAATGACAGTTATAGTGAATAAATCAGCATTTTCTTAGTAATTATTGGGGTTTGGATTGCCGAAGAAAATTATTTTTACCCTGCTGCTGGTGTCCGTTTTGGTGTATTTGACCCGAGTCGGTATGGCTGACTTTTTGCGGCTCGAGCCGTGTGCTTATGTTGACGCGATCAAGAAAGGAACTGCACGTCTTGATCCTGCAGAGTTGGACAAAACGCGGGAACGCTTAAAGTTGGCGCGTTCCTGGGATGCCGGCAATCCGGTCATTCCTGAGTATCAGGCGCAGACTGATTTTATGCTTGCGCAGTTGGTTGGCTTCAGCCCGGAATTGCAAGCTAAATTTTTACGTGAGGCTATCAATAATTTACAGTCGGCAATTGCGTTACGCCCCTATTCGGCTTATCTTTGGGCGGCGAGAATGACCGCGGGGAGTTGGTTGCTGGATATTGACGAGCAACAGGGAAAATCAGTTGATCACGCTGAATTAATAACTTTAAGCGCATCTTTGCGACATGCGGCTGTGCTTGATCCATGGAATCCTGCAATTTTGCAACAAATAGTGAAAGTCGGTAAATTGCGATATTCGGAGTTTTCTGATGAAGTCAAAACTGCCGTTGATGAATCAGTAATACGCGCGAAACATTTAAGCCTTAAGGTTTGATTGTATATTTGTTTTTTTGTATGCATAATCGCGTACATTAAATTTAACCTACTGTATTGTATCTGGAGATAAATTATGAAAAATAATACGAAGATTAGCTCGCTGATTCTGGCTTTGGCTTTGATGACTTCCTCAAGTTTTGCTCTTGCGGCAGTACCCGCTAACGTAACGGCGGCAATTATTGCGGTACAAAGTACCGTGGCGGGGACGCAGGCGGCCAAAGATGCTGAGGCGGCTTTGGCTGCAGCAGTCGCCGCAGCAGTGGCAGCTAATCCAAACGTGGCAACGGTTACTGAGATTGTAAGCGCGGCAATAGCGGCAGTTCCATCTGCGGCGGCGGCGATAACGACCGCCACAATCACTGCGGCTCCGCTGTTAGCTACAACGATTACGAGCGTTGCAATTGCTGCAGCTCCAATCCAAGCTGCAGCGATAACGACCGCAGCAGTTAATGCTGCGGTTGCAGTGGAAACGGCTGCTGGTGCAGGTGGAAATCCAGCTGGAGCTGCGGCGATTGTTACCGCTGCGGCAGTGAAGGCAGTCGTTGCGGCAGCGAAAGTAGCTCCGGGAGCTACTGATGCTTCGATTAATGCGGCGGCGGCATCGGTTACCAATGCCGCTGTGCTTGCACAACCAACTTACACGGCTGCCATTATAGTGGCAGCCAATGCGTCTGCTACTGCTGCAGGAGCCGCAACTCCAGTCACAAACCCACCTCCACCTCCACCGACGACCAATACGACTCCTCCGGTCAGTATTGCGTAATATCTGCCAGATTAGATAAGATTGGGAGCTTATGCTCCCTTTTTTGTTGATAAATCTGTGTGCTTAAGGTTATCTGGTGCTCCGATCGAATTTACACTTCGGCCTGATCTGCACAGCTTTTTTAGTGCTGTTTCTAGGTTGCTCATCTGTGGTGCTGGCGGGGATGGTAGAACTCACCCCGGGCTTGCTGCGTTATGTCTCTTCACGTTGGGGCAGCGATGCGCCTGAACGTTTGATGGACTGGCGAAGTGAGCAGATCAAGCATCTTGCAAGACAGCGAAGTTCTCCTCCTTCCGCTTCTGAAGTTCAGACTGATCTGGAAGATTTTAACTGGTACTGGAACAGGGTACGCTATTACACCGACAGCAGGCACTGGCGTGTTGAGGATTACTGGGCGACGCCGGTTGAAACGTTGGCATCCGAGGGAGCGGATTGTGAGGATTACGCAATCGGCAAGTATTTTAGTCTGAAGGCGATGGGTGTGCCGGTACAGAGCCTTAGAATAACCTACGTGCGAGCGCTGCGATGGAATCAGGCGCACATGGTTCTGGCTTACTATCCAACTCCGGATGCAGATCCGTATATTCTGGATAATCTGAATAAGAGTGTGGAACGGGCATCAGATCGTACCGACCTTGTGCCTGTCTACAGTTTTAACGATGAAGACTTGTGGCTGCCGGGAGTATCAGCTGCAGGCGGCAAGTCAAATCAAATCCGCCTTTGGCGTGACCTGTTGGACAAGATGGAAAAAGAGCGGACGATGTAACCCCAGGAGACTAAACAACCACCGGCTAAAGCCGGTGGGTTTGAATTACGGACTGAAAGTCCGGATACGCGTCGGCTGAACGACGCGTCTTATCCAATGCGTGCGCAAGCGACAGTCGGCTTACTCCTCCCCCTTCAAGGGGGAGGTTGGGAGGGGGATGGGTTACAAACACAGCAACCGATTCAACCCATCCCCACCCCAGCCCTCCCCTTGAAGGGGAGGGAGTAGTACCTGTCCTTACTCAATAGCAAGAGCCATAGCCAATTTTTCAGCTAAAGCTGACCGGCTAAAGCCGGTGGTTTCAACCTTGTGATGGAAATGAAATGACCTTATTCCGACAATTGTTCATTGGTACATCCATCGCCTTTCTGGTGCTGCTGGCGCTGGTGGAAAGCATCTATATCGCGAATGCGCGCTTCTATATGCAGGAGCAGCTCACCTCGCACGCTCAGGATGTGGCGACCTCGCTGGGTATGGTGCTACCACCATCATTGGCCGATAAGGATATTCTGCGCGCGGAAATTACTGTGAATGCGGTATTCGATCGCGGATTTTACAGTTCCATCGTGGTGTTGAATACCAAGGGTGAAAAGCTGATCGAGAAGAGTCTGGCTCCCGCTCCGCCTAGTGTTCCGGTATGGTTTACTCAGTGGTTTTCGATGAGCGCACCGTCTGCCGAGTCACTGATCACCAAGGGCTGGCAACAAATGGGGCGCGTCGTCGTGACTAGCCATCCGAATTTTGCCTACAAGCAGTTGTGGCGCACCTCGGTTGAGGCGACGCTGGGTCTGCTGGCGTTGTATCTGTTTTCATTGGTCGCGATACATGCTTTTTTGTCCAGAATCCTGCGTCCGCTCAAGGAAATTGAGGAAGTCGCGCATGCCATCAGCGAGCGGGATTTCAGGCAAGTTAAGGCATTGCCCCGGGCCCGTGAATTGCGCCGTGTGGTGCAGGCTATTAATTCCATGTCTGCCAAGTTGGTCGCGATTATTGCGCATGAGGTGCGTCAGGCGACACGCTTTCGCGATGAATCCAGAAAGGATGTGCTGACCGGTCTGGATAATCGGCGTGGTTTTGAGCAGCATGTGCACGAGTTGCTGGAGCATGGTGCGGATATGGTGTCGGGTGCCATGTTCATGCTGCAACTGAGCGATTTCAAGGCATTTAATATCCAGAATGGCTATCAGGAGGGTGATGCCTTGCTGAAGGACGCGGCTGCAGCTTTGCGGGGCGTGTGGCCTGAGCGGGATTTGTTGCGTTGCCGCATCAATGGCGCGACGTTCGCGGTGATGGCATTCAATATCACGCATGAGGAGGCAGCAGAGTTAGGGGCTGAATTGTGCGACGCGCTGGGCGTGGTGGTTGAGGCGCACCATTCAGAACCGGCATTGACATTCGGCTGCGGTGGTGTGCATTTTAGCGGGGAAAAAGTGACGCTGCATGCCTTGCTTGCGCAGTGTGATCTCGTTTTGCTGCAATCCATGTCGAATGGCGCAGGCGTCAGTCTGCTGGAAAATTTGCGTGATGATGAAAGCAGCAAAGGTTCCCTGTTCTGGAAAGAGTTGATTCTGGATGCGATTTTGGCGGAACGCGTAATGTTGCTCTCGCAGCCTGTGATGTATCTTGGCAGCGGGCAAAAACTGCAATCGGAAGTGGTGGGGCGGCTGATCAATGCTGATGGAGAACTTGTCCTGGCGGAGCAGTTTATCCCGATGGCCAATCGCTTTCAGCTGACACCCGCCTTTGATTTGTCCGTGCTCAAGCGCCTGTTCGGACGCATGGTGAGTGCGGATGGCGATGATGTCATTGCCATTAATCTGGCCATTAATTCCATACACGATACCGCGTTGCTGGCCTGGTTGGGCGAGATGATGAGCGCCCATCCGGCTATTGCGAAGCGCCTGGTGTTTGAGTTTACCGAGTTTGGGCTGGTGCAGGATCGCGCCGGAATCGAGCATTTTGTGATGGATATACGCAAGCTGGGGGCGCAGTTTGCGGTCGATAATTTTGGTTTGCATCATTCTGCCTTTGAATACCTGCAACGTTTAAAGCCTCTGTACGTGAAGCTGAGTCCGGTCTATATACGCGGCTTGCGCGACAATCATGAAAATCAGTTCTTCATTTCTTCCGTGGTCAATATCACCCGTTCGCTGGATATACGCGTGTTTGCACTGGGCGTAGAAGACGCGGATGTGCTGCCGCTGTTGCAGGAACTGGGCGTGGAAGGCTTCCAGGGGTATGTGAATGGCCGTTTGACTGAGTGGTAATAAGGCGGGACTCATGCCGAACTGAAAATTCGGACAATCCGATAAGTGTTAATCCTGGATAGTTCATTAGAACAAAACCCGTCATTCCCGCGAAGGCGGGAATCCAGATGATAGAAAAATCCCCCGCAAAGCGGGTCAACATCATGGTTTGGCCGTTCCTCGAAACTCGTCGTAATGGGTTACAAGCTCGTTTTGTCAGCTTCGCTGGCGCTTTTTCCTGCTGGATTCCCGCTTTCGCGGGATCAAAGCTAATGGATTATTTGGGTTAATCTTGCTCAAATCTGCGTCGTGCAGAACACGGTCAATATTTCACATGCAGTCTTTGTTTGAATTGTTAGGGAGGTAGAAATGAAAGCTGGCGTATTGTTGGAAGAGGCGATTTCTTTACCAGTGGAAGAGCGTGCACATTTGGTTGATTGTTTGCTGCAAACATTGAATCAGCCTGATGCGACCCATGCAGCGGCTTGGACAGCGGTGGCGCGCCGCAGGCTTGACGAGTTACGGTCTGGAAAAGTTGCATCGATTGATGGCGATGCGGTGTTTGCGCGCATTTGGCAGCGTTACGAAAAATGATCTTCGATTTTCACCCGGAGGCAGAGGAAGAATTTGGGCAGGCCGTTGCCTTTTATGAGGATCGTAGAGTAGGTTTAGGATTGGATTTTGCCGCTGAAGTGCATGAGGCGATTGAACGTGCCATCAGTATGCCGTTGGCGTGGATGCAAGTCGAGCCTGGGATACATCGCGTGTTAGTGCACCGCTTTCCCTTCGCGGTATTGTATTTCGGAAATGGAAAGCTGTTCATATTGGCAGTAATGCATTTACGGCGTGAACCGGATTATTGGAATCACCGCGCAGCATAATTACAACTTTGCTATAGACAGGATTCGCCATGACTATCATCCGCCAGCAGGATTTCATCGACAGCATCGCCGATGCCTTGCAATTCATCTCGTATTATCATCCGGCAGATTTTATACATGCCCTGGCTGACGCCTACCGGACTGAACAGTCGCCTGCGGCGAAGGATGCGATGGCGCAGATTCTCACCAATTCGCGCATGTGCGCGGCGGGGCATCGCCCTATCTGTCAGGATACTGGCATCGTGGTGGCGTTTGTGCGGGTCGGCATGTCCGTGCGCTGGGAGGCGGATCTAGATATCGTCGGCATGGTCAACGCGGGAGTCCGCCTCGCCTATCTTGATCCTGATAATCTGCTGCGCGCCTCTATCGTGGCTGACCCAGCAGGGAAACGGAGCAATACCGGAGATAACACCCCCGCCGTGGTGCATGTCGAGCTGGTGCAGGGAGACAAGGTCGAGGTGCGTATCGCGGCGAAAGGCGGGGGGTCGGAAAACAAGGCGGTAATGAAAATGCTCAATCCGGGCGATGACATTGTCGAATGGGTATTGCAGAGTGTGCAGGGCATGGGAGCGGGCTGGTGTCCGCCCGGCATGCTGGGAATAGGCATAGGCGGGACGGCGGAAAAGGCGGTGCTGCTGGCTAAGGAATCACTGATGGACTCGATGGATATGCATGAACTGAAGGCGCGCGGTGCGGCCAATCGCCTTGAGGAATTACGCATTGAGTTGTTCGACAAAATAAACGCCATGGGTATCGGTGCGCAGGGGCTGGGCGGTCTGACCACGGTGATGGATGTAAAAATACGCGATTATCCGACGCATGCAGCCTCCAAGCCCGTCGCGATTATTCCCAATTGTGCGGCAACGCGGCACATACACTTTGAGCTGGATGGCACGGGCAGGGCAGAATTTACCCCGCCGAAACTGGAAGATTATCCTGATGTACATTGGCATCCGGCGGAGGATGCGCGGCGGGTTAATCTGGAAACTATTACGCGTGAGCAAATTGCACAGTGGCAACCGGGCGAGACCGTGTTACTCTCCGGCAAGCTGTTGACGGGGCGTGATGCCGCGCATAAGCGGATTGCGGAAATGCTGGCGCGCGGAGAAAAATTACCGCATGGCGTGGATTTTACCAACCGCTTCATTTATTATGTCGGGCCGGTTGATCCGGTGCGCAACGAAGTGGTCGGGCCTGCAGGACCTACGACGGCGACACGCATGGACAAGTTTACCGAAACCATGCTGGCGCAGACCGGATTGATCGGTATGGTGGGCAAGGCCGAACGCGGTCAGCTTGCCATTGAGTCCATCAAGAAACACGGTGCGGTGTATTTGATTGCGATAGGTGGTGCGGCGTATCTGGTGTCCAAAGCCATACGCAGTGCAAAAGTGGTCGCCTTTGCCGATTTGGGTATGGAAGCGATCTACGAATTTGAAGTTGAGGATATGCCGGTGACGGTCGCCGTTGATACGCTGGGACGTTCGGTGCATGATATCGGGCCGGCAGAATGGCGTAAACGCATAGGTGTAATACCTGTTGTAAGTGTCTGATTTTTAACGGTTATGCGATTGCATGGCCGGAAATGAATTGGCGGGTCTCCCCGCATTGCAGGGTAGTGAATCTGGTCAGGTCCGGAAGGAAGCAGCCACAGCTAATTACTGCAAGTGCCGGGGGTAAGGCTCGCCTCCTTTTGTAAGGCTACTGGAGGTGTGATGAGGAAGGTTGGCTGGTTTCTTTGTGCGCTGTTATTCAGTGGGAATGTATGGGCGCTTGATGCCGTTTCTTTTGAATTGGGAAATGGCGATCAAACGGATGTGGTACGGGCAGGCTTGGTCTGGAATTTTGACCGCCAGTGGTTCACCGAGGGCGACTGGCTGGTAAGCGGATTCTGGGAGGCGACAGCAGGCACCTGGAAAGGCCGTAGCAGTGTCGGCAATAATCAGACGATTACCGATGTTGGTATTACGCCGGTGTTTCGTTTGCAGCAAAAAACCCCTTCTGTAATTTCTCCCTACCTTGAAGCGGCAATCGGTTTTCATTTGATTTCGCCAACCTTTGTGTATGCGAACCGTCATTTTGGCAGCGCGTTTCAGTTTGGCGATCACCTGGGATTGGGCGTGCGTTTTGGCGAACAGCAGCAATTTGATCTGGGCTATCGTTATCAGCATCTCTCCAATGGTGGTATCAAGAAGCCAAACCAGGGCATCAATCTGAATCAAGTGCATTTTGTCTATCACTTTTAACGGGCATGGCGAAATAATCGCCCATTATGATTAAACTCGTTATGCCCGTTTCTTACTCCACAATCCTCTCCCGCAAGCGGGCGAGCAAGCAAGCGAATCGCTGCGCGAATTCCATGTTTAAGGTAGCGTAATTTGTCAGACACCTCAGTTCTCGCACGTAAATGGCGGCCTAAAAACTTCGCGCAACTGGCAGGCCAGGAGCATGTCGTCAGGGCGCTGGGCAACGCGCTTACACAAAATCGGCTGCATCATGCCTATCTGTTTACCGGTACACGCGGGGTGGGCAAGACGACTATCGCGCGCATTTTTGCCAA
>JAUSAO010000024.1 GCA_030652475.1 Gallionella sp.
TAAACCATAGTGGCAGATACGCTTGAAGCCGCCAGGCCATACATCTAGCAGGAAACGCTTGATGAACTCAACCCGTTAACGAACATTGGCGAGTTTAGGCGTTGGATTTATGGTTGTCCAGAATTATGAAAATAATCCCCCCGCAAACATAGGCCTAGGCATAGATATATCTATATATTCCGTTTAGAATTATCGGTAGTCCGAATCTGAGTGTATCTTCCTTATTTCTTATGCACAGAACACCTTACTGGTCAGCTTACCTGAACAAACTTGGCGAACAGGTAAACCAATCACACCCCACGAAACCACAATTGCCTGAGGCAGGTGAGCAGGTGCTTTCAAAAAACCGCAGGCATAAACCGGCGCCACAACGGGTAAGCATCGCTCAGAACAATGACAGCGATGATGCCAGGCGGCACAAGAGCTCAATATCGCATGATGAGCCAACCAGCCCTCCCATCGGCAACAGAAGAACACACGCTCCGACAACCAACACCTCCCCCATGTCCGAAACCCCTTCATGGGCAAATTATCTGAACAAACTTGGCGAACAAGTGTTGCCAGAGCATGAAGACGAGAAGTCGAAGTTCTACGCGCCCGTAGAAGCGCGACAAGCAAGCAAGTCTCAGAATGATGGCGGGACAAATGACAGGCAGCGCGAGAATTCGATATCACCCAATCTCCCCATCGGCAACAGAAGAACGCGGGCTGAGCAACGCCACGCTCCGATAGCCCATACCCCCCCGAACACTTCCGAAACCCCCTTATGGTCAGACTACCTGAACAAACTTGGCGAACCGGTAAAATTTCCCGACTTCACAAAGCCACAACCGCTTGCTGCGGGTACACAGAGGTTATCCGAGACTGACAGTCAGCAGTTCGCCATGCACCTGGAATCGCCATACGCAGACATTGACCGGAGTGATGACAGGGTGGATACCAGGCGGCACAAGAGCTCAATATCGCATGATGAGCCAACCAGCCCTCCCATAGGCAACAGAAGAACGCGGAACGAGCAGCGCCACGACCTGACCGCGCAGCCTGCCTCTCAGCACACCCTGCAACCCTATTGGACAGCCTGTCTGAAGTGGTTATTGGCGCATATCAAACGGCCAGTGACATCACGACACTTCCCCGGCACGGGAGCCCAAACACCTGAAACAAATACAGCCTTCCATACCAGAATTTCACTGGGAATATGGGGCTATTATTTCAGCGCGAAACTGGCTCTGTTCTGGATGGATTTAATCCCTTTTCATCCACTGGAAAACCTGGCTCTTGCGCTGTTCATTTTATTTTCCAGTAGCAGCCTTTTCTTGCACCGAATCAAAAATACCTTCATTTTTATAGCCGCCCTGGCCCTGCTTTACTATGACACATGGCTGCCGCCCATCAGCAATGTAGTGTCGCAGGCATCATCCCTGTCCGATTTTAAATTTAGTTATCTTGTTGAATTAATATCACGTTTCATCAGCCTGCCCGTCATTGCCATCTTGCTCACCGTCTGCCTGTCATATTGGATAGTATCGTATCGCTTGCGGGCAGGCGCACTGGTCATCTCCTGCCTCGCGGCCTTGTATTTGTTCGAACATCCCATCCCCAATCTGGTTGCAAACCCCACACCCAGCTTCGAACAAAGCACAGCGGCTTACCAGGTCAAGCCGGATATGGACAAGGTCGAACAAACTTTTTTTGAGAATGAAGCGCAACGTTCCATCTGGTTGCCCCCCCCAGGCAGATGCCGTTCCGTTCGATGTACTTTTCATTCAGGTTTGTTCGCTTTCATGGGACGATGTACGTTACGTGGGTCTGGATCAACATCCCTTGTGGCGGCGTTTCGATATATTGCTGACAAAATTCAATTCAGCCGCATCTTACAGCGGGCCAGCTGCTGTACGTTTGTTGCGCGCCACATGTGGACAGCCGAAACATACCAGCATGTATTTGGCGACCGATGACAATTGCTATTTGATGGACAACCTGCGCAATAGCGGTTTTGAAACGAACTTTGCCTTGAATCACACCGGAAGATTCGATGACTTTCTGGGGACAGTCAAGGCGCACGGGCGCTTGACAGTGGCGCCCATGACGCTGAACGGCCTGGATGTTACCCAGCGCGCTTTTGATAATGCGCCAGTTTATGATGATCTAAAAACGCTTAATCGCTGGCTGGAAACCCGGCAAAATTCCGCCAGTTCACGCGTCGCGCTCTTTTACAATACGGTGAGTTTGCATGATGGCAATCAATTGCTGGGTGCGAAATCAAGCTCTGACACGATGAAAACTTACCAGAAGCGGCTGCACACGTTTCTGGACGAAATGGAACAATTCATGCAAAACCTGGAAAAATCCGGCAGGCGTGCGGTTGTCGTCATGGTTCCTGAGCACGGGGGTGCCGTACGCGGCGATGACAGACAAATAACCGGATTGCGCGAAATCCCCACA
Organism: Gallionella sp.; assembly: GCA_030652475.1. Classification (GTDB taxonomy): domain Bacteria; phylum Pseudomonadota; class Gammaproteobacteria; order Burkholderiales; family Gallionellaceae; genus Gallionella. The sequence continues at coordinate 2,446 of JAUSAO010000024.1, forward strand.
CCTGCCATTACGCTGGTACCCGTTGGCATCAAAGTCATAGGCAGCAATACTCGGAGGGAGGGTGACACACTGTTGCTTGATCAGGCGACCAGCTATCTGGCAATTTCGCATATCGTGGCACGCATGCTGGAAGATTCACCTTTTACCCGGGATACTTTCTCTCCGTCCGCTTATGTCGCGGATTTGCCGACTACCCAATTTGTCGCGCAAAGCCAAAGTGCTACTGTGATCGAGGAAAATGGCCAGCTACACCTGAAACATGGCTCACAAGGCTGGGAGGATTACACCGAACCTAATATTTCAGCCACCCGTTCGTACTGACACGGTCGCTGAATGCTGTTTTTATCACGTTTTCATACACTTGCGTCAAGCAAACGCCCGGCACCCCACGCCGCTCAGACATTTGGTGCTGTTCAGGCAGAACTCAAACCCGAAGGCAACGGGTCAACGCCTGGCCTTCTTCAACTTGGGTGTTGTGCTTTTCCATAGTGGAGGGGGTTCAGGCTGACGGGTCTGGTTATAATTGACCGCCAGTTCTGCAGCGACCTGTCGTAACAATAGCTCGGCTTCCGCATTATTACCCTGTCTGACCAGCGCATCGGCACGGTCAATTTGCACATGGGCCCAGGCCATTTTTTGCAATTTCCCCATCTCGGTAGTGCGCGAGACCGGCGAAATCTTGTCCAGTGTGTGCAATGTTTCCCACCACAGGCGTTGTGTTGCATATAACTGCGCGCTGGCATAGAGCGCATCCGGCAAATCTGGATTCGCTGCCAGCACGCTATCTATCTGCAACCGCGCTTTCGCCATCTCGCCCGCATCCTGATAAATCTTCGCAAGATCGAGTCGCGCTGCCATGCTGCCGGGATTCTTCAACAGGCTATCTTCCAGCGCTGAGCGTGATGCGCCCTCACTCTCCCGCACCTGTGTCACATGCAAATTCCGAGCCGGTGTTGTCTGTCGGGACACACTCATTGGGCGTGCAGGCTCAAGCGCATACAACTTTTTCCTTAACTGTTCGGCCAGGTCACTGCGACCGCGCGCTTCCCAGTATTGCGCCTGTTCATCCAGCTCCTCCCTGGTCAGCGTCACATTACCCAGCGTCCGGGCGTTTTCTGAGATGCCGGAGTCACTTCGCACACGATCATCGGAGACAAGCAGCATGCTTCGGCTAACCTGCCGGTCAGCGGCAGCGATACGTACAGCCGCATCCCTGCCGGAGCCCGCTACGGCTCCAGCGGGCGCGGGTCTGGCCTTGCTGGCCAGATCACTGCGACCACGCGCCTCCCAATACGCTGCCTGCTCTTCCAGCTCCTGTTTGCCAGGTGCTGCACCAAGCAATGCCGTGCTTTTTTCTGACATGCCGGGTTCTGTTTGCGCATGGACAGCGGAGTCATTGCGGGCGATGACCCGCTCTGCCAGCGCAATTCGCTTGCTGGCAGTGGGATTTTTGCTCAGTACCGCATCGCCCTGCTTAGTCACAGCCAAAACAAGCTGATCCGGCACTTTGGCAGCCAGATCGCTGCGGCCGCGATCTTCCCAGTACTGCGCCCGATCAAGCAATTCCTGTCTGGATGGCTGGGCAATAAGTGCTTGAACATTTTCTTCCAGAGTGACTTGCGTTTGGCTCCCCGGACTCTGCGTATCTTCAGCTGCTTTTATCGCCACCACACGTTCCGTAGCGACACTTGCCGCATGTATCTCAGGCTTGCTGCTTACGGTAGATTTTGGTTTATCCGCCATTGCCGGGTTCATGACAACAGGCTTATTACTGGCCACTGCAACGGCTTGTGGCGCTAATTCCTTGCGTATTTTGGCTGACAAATCAGCACGGCCACGACTGTCCCAGTACTTTGCCTGATCCAGCAATTCCTGTCTTGATGGTTTATCGCTAACCAGCAACGACCCGCCCGGAGTCGTATCCACGTCTGGCTCTGGCAGAGCGGGTTTGAATCCGCGCTGATAAAATTGCGGCCATTTTTCAGCCTGTCCTGATTCGGGCTCCGCCCTGATCGTGACTACGGGAGCGCGGGCCGTTTCAACATTTCTTGATACCGGACTGTCAGGCACAGCCATTGCGTTCAATGTCGTGCCTGCCGCCTTCGGCTCAACCGACATGGATTGATTAGCAGCTTGTGCAGCCAAATCATTTTGCATAGCTATCGCGGAAACGACAGGAGTCGATGATTTTTCATCGGCCTGCAGCGCAGCACTCGCATTCGGTTCATCCGTCAACACGTTTTCTTTCAGGCCGCTCTGGTAGAGATCAGCCCAGTTTTCCACTTTCTTGCCATCCCCTTCCGGCTGAACCGGCACGGCTAATGGTGCGCGCTGCGCGGACTCCGATGCAGTTGCGACAACAGCTTCGGCAGATGCAAGGGAGTCACGCTCTACTTTGCTGCCTTCCAGGTTGGCGGCCTCTGGATTGGGTAATTTCTCCTGCTCCCCATTTGCTTCAAGTTGTGTTTGATATCGGGCCAGTCCTGCCTGCGCCTCCGCATTGTCCGGCTCAACCAGCAGCAATTCCTGCCAGGCCTGAGCAGCCCTATCGCTACGGCCCAGCTTCTGCCAATAATGCGCCCGTGCACTCAGTTTTTGCGTTGCAGACTTGTCGTCAGTCCCGTCCGGGAGGGCGCTTGCCTTTAACCCGGATTGTTCATTAGCTGAATTTAACCCATCCCCACCCCAACCCTCCCCTTGAAGGGGAGGGGAAAAGGCAGGAACAGTGGCATACTCTCCCCCCTTCAAGGGGGGAGTTGGAGAGGATTGAGTTGGAAATGACCGGATTAAGTCGCCATACTCTCCCCCCTTCAAGGGGGGAGTTGGAGAGGGGATGGGGGAAGAATTTCCCAATGGATAATTTGGGTTCAATTCAACCTGCAACGGCTCAGCCAGGCCAACTTCTGGCATCACCATCAGGATTGCTGCGGGGGAAGCCACTGCGTGATTATTTTCTTTTGCGTCTGCTTCCTTCGCTTCCGGCAAGGGTGATTGATTACCAGATTCGACAGTCAGCTCAGTTTGTATATCCATGGTGTGATCAACGACGGTCTGACCTGAAGAGATATCACTGCCCTGTTCTGTGCCCGCACCCGCCCCATTTACTTGCGCATTATCTTTAAGCCCGCCCGGATAAAGATCAGCCCAATCTTCCACTTTTCTGCTTTTCTCCTCCGCTTGAGTAGCTGCAGGCATGACCACAGATGCGTCAGGTTCAGCAGGCGCAGCAGAAGGACGGCTTTCCGGATCAGTCAGCTCAGCTTGATCAACATTGCCTGCGGATTGCGCCTGATGTCGCGCCAGACCTGCCAGTGCTTGCGCATTGTCCGGTTCGACCAGCAGCAATTGTTGCCAGGCCTGAACAGCCCTGTCGCTGCGCCCCAGCTTGTCCCAGTAATTTGCCCGATCTATCAGGATGTTCTTTTCAGGCAGCGTGTCATTTGCCAGGACTGGCAACGATATGTGCAGAATGGCGAGTAGCGCAAGCCGGGCTATCTTATTACGGGACATGATGACTTCCACTTTGCTGCAAGTTGCCCTTGCGAAGAAAAACTGAAACGATGTTCCATCCAGCCTTGACCAAACAGCGTGAGCACCTGATCGTAATAGCGTGGATTTTGGCCGATTAACAGGCCGTTTGCATCTCGTTGGGCAAGCAATCGATCCTGCTGCAAACGCAACGCCTCCTTATTCCCCATGCTGGCAAAATAAGGCAGCAATGCGGCGGAAAAACTCGGCGGGCCGATGCCGGACGGGACGCCTGTTTGCGCATCAACGGTCAATGGCGGGACGATTTCATGCTTGGGAATCAGTCGATTCATACCATAGAGGTTTTTTTTCAATTTTGCAGCCACAGGATCCCGTTTGGACAACATGCCCCACCACAAATAAACACGGATTGCATCATACGAACCCTTGCCTCCCTGCTGCGGATCAGCCATGTATCCTTTACCGGGGACATACGCTGCCCAATCGGGCACAAAACCACGTACACCCAGCACTTCAAGCAACTTTAGGTTGTTGTTAATGACCTCATTCCACGGTCCTGATGGATCAGTCTTGGCAAAAACTCGCAGCAATTGGACGGGCAAATAGCTCGGGTTGATGCGGCTACCGCCCTGTTCCAAATCAAATCCTGTTTCAGCTGGCAGCAGCATTGCACCCAAACCCGGAAAGTCGCGTATCAGGCGAATACGAATATTTGCCAGCATCAAGTTACCCTGTGCCGTGTAGCGCGGCTCACGCCACAACCGCCCTGCTTCCAGCAGTGTATAGGCTAACCAGGCATCTGCATCCGCAGCCGAATTCGCATCAACTACGCCCCAATGTCCATCGGGCTTTTTTCCCCATTGCCAGGCGGGCAAGCGCGCAGTCAAATCGGCCGCAGCCAGATTCTCGCGCGTCCATATCAGTATCCGGTCAAATGCATGGCGATCATTGGCAATCAGCGAGAAAAACAGCGCATAGGCTTGCCCCTCTGACGTGCTATAGCGTTGTTCACTCTCATCGGCCAGCACCCGTCCGTCCGACTGAATAAAACGGCTGCTGAATGCACGCCACAACGGCCAATCGACACACGACTGTGCATGCGCAGAGGGCATTACCAGCAGACACAAGGCAAGCAGGCTAACGCCACGACGGGTTTTTTGACCGATCGAGGCGAGCATGAATTATTTTCCCAGTCGTTTTGCTGAACGCATACGCAAATACCGGAAGGCCATTACCGCAACCAGTAGTGCTATCAAGCCGATGGACAGCACCAGCAAAAATGGGTGCGATGAAACATACCAGCTCATTGCCGTCCACCATGGCAAACTTCCGACATAATAAGTCGGCCCCGTCTGGAACCCGTCTATGCGTTTTCCGCTTTGCAGCACCAGATCACCATGAAACGCAGCGTTGAATTTGGGATCAACCATGTAGCCCGTCAGCGCCGATATCTGCTCGGCGTTGTCCCCGGTGAACACCACGACACTACGACCGCTCTTCAATGGTGATTCAAAGGCAACCAGGGCACCCAGTCCGCCATCGCCTTTGCTGATCAAATCTCCCGCGCGGTGCATGGCGTCTTCAAGGTCGCGGTTTTCCCAGCGTGACAGCAGTCGTTCGAAAGGACCGGGCAGTCTGAGGTTGTGCGTGCCTTTTTCCAGCAGCGGATGTACTTTGTCTGCCCAGCGCTCCAGCAAGGGTTGCTTGCCTGCCGAACCGATCAGGATCAAATCCTTGCCGGAATTTTCATCGACACCGGCCGCCGTGATAACCACATGCCGTATGGCTGGATAGCCCGTGACTTTGCCCATGCGACCCATCACCGTAAGATAGGTTTCCATTTCCCCGACTGCGGCATTGTCCGGCATCACCACCGCTGTTTCGGACAAGTCCGCCATACGCGTATAGGGGAAACCGTCATTTACGAAGAAACGCAGATTGGGTAATGCCGTGTAATGCGGCAACGACGAAAAATCTATGGTCGATTCCGGATCAACCACACCGCGCTCGTTGTTCAGGAAAACATCCTTGCATGAACCTTCTTTGCTGTAGTCAAAGAAGTAGTGCAATTGCAACTGGTTCGTTCCGTAAAGATCAGAGTGCGGAATGAGCACGAGCTCATTCCTGATCGCCTTGCCATCCTTCATCAACGGCAACTTCACCTTCTGTTCCAGCTTGCTGGGCACACTGAAGAGCGGCAGTGCCTGGACAAATTGCCTGTTAATATTGACGTTCAACGTGGACTTGTCTACTGCCGGACGCGGCGTATAACGGTAATGCAGATCCATCGGAATGCCCGCACTACGCCATGGGAAAAGGTCAGGCGGTATGTTGAAGTTGACCTTGATTACGTCAGGCGTGAAGCCCTCAACCTGCAAATCCATGGGCCTGGACAACTCGCCAAAATGTACCGGGCGATCCGTGGGTATCCAGTTCGGCGCATCGTAGGGCTTGCGTGCGGGTATGTCCGCCATCTGCTGCACGCTGACATAAGCGCCTGTCAACGTGGATTTTCCCAGCGTCAATGCCTGCGCGGCGATATCCAGCTCGCTTGCATTACGCCCCATCACCACCAGTAATTTGGCATTGGGGTTGAGCGGATTGGTTATCACAGCCAGACTGGGGCCGCTCACCGCAGGAAGATCGAGACCAGCCGGAGCTGCACTGCCCGCGACCATCACCACCCCATTACCTTTGGGCAAGGTATTGAGCAATACCGGGAACTGCGCGCCGCGATAGCTGGACAGTGCACCGAACCAGGATGAAACCACCCCGGCCGCACGCAGCACTTCATTGCTCGGCTGCGCAGGAAAGATGATAGGCAGGATCAGTTTACGGTTATCCAGCCTGTCAAAAAACGGCGCGGGCAGGAGTGCAAGATCATTAGGCAGTTTCAAGTGCCGGATGGTAAGGTCAAGCTTGCTTTGATTGCTGACATTCGCCCACAGCGTCGAATGCATCGGATCTTCGCAGTCGCGCGTATAGTGCGCAATCAGATTTAACGTCAGTTTATTAAAGTCAATGAACATGCCGGGATCAAGCTTGACTTCGCTCATTTGACCATTGCTGTTCTCGCGCGGTAGCGGCAACGAGGTCATCAGCTCGTCGTTCAGCAAAATTTTCAGATGCGATAATTCGGGAATCAGGGCGGGTGACCAGGCATAGTCCAGCCTTAATTTTGCTGCGGTGATAAGTTCATCCGCGCGCATCGAGAAAGACAAATTTCGTCTGCCGTCTACAGTATGCAGCTCGACCGGCGTAAGCGCACCCAACTCTTCAAGCGTATAGGAATATTTGCTGAACTCAGCTGAACTTTCCTTGGCCGGCGCGTCAGTTTCAATCACGCCGACAGTCTCGACCTCGGCAACTGCAACAGGTGCGGGCTGGGCTTGCTTCTTCGCATAAACCAAACCGGGTGCGCTGGCAAGCGTAACAAGAGACAAACCAAACAGTACTTTCCGCAGGCGAATCGAGTTAAACATATAGCTGTAATTCATACGATCGTGTAATTTTTCCATAATTAACTCACAATTTTCAATCAATAATCGCTCGCGCGCCTGTACTGCAACTGAATGAAGCTGCTATATCCTGCCCTTTGCCAATCTTGCACGAACAGAGTCGCCAGACTTCTGCAACACGGTTCTCCCCATCTGTACGAAACCGCTCAGTCTGTGCATCACCGTTTCCTGTTGTCCCTTGCCGGTCATTTTTTTGGACAGCGTTTGATAAAAGACGTCTTTTTCAGGCTTTTTGTCTTCATCACCCTGGTGCGGCGTACTGTTCACGCGTTTCAGCAAATAATGCCACAGATGCCCAAAACCTTTCATGCTGTGAAACAATATTTCCTGCAACCCCTTCATGGGCCTATCCACGACGCGATTATCGGTCCAGTCCAGCCAGGCGTCGGCACGGGCCAGCGTACACTGCACCAGATCCATCTGCTGCTGCAGGCTCAGACCTTCGAATTCCACTCCGACCACGGTATCCCGCGCAAAAACCACGCGCGCAGGAAATACAAATTCGCGCACCCCCATGAACAGTGAAACGCGCACCTCGCTGTGTAACGGTGCCATCCCTGCGTCAGGCATAATCAAGCCCAGGCCGCCTTCAGAATAATCACTGGCACGACAAACAACACGACTCCCGCCGTTGAGCTTCAACATGGCTTTCTGATTACAATTGACACGATGATTCGCCCGCACCTGCTTTGCTTCGGTGGCAACCGCCATGGTCGCCCCCAGCAGAACCAGATTGTATACAGTCCATATCAGGTTGAGGATCACCGTTTGCGCCTCGAAGCTGTTCCACCAGAACAAGCGCACAAAACCAATCAGCAAACCCGCGAGATTCAGCGCCAGCATGATGAGGTAAGGTGCGCCGATCTGCCAATCCAGAAATTCCTTCTCAACCAGTCCGCCCTTGGCCGTGACATTGAATTTCCCGAATTTCGGGTCTATCAACGCAACCAGTGTGGGCCTGAGGATATACCACGCAAGCGTAGATTCATACAGCTCCGCCCAGAACGAATGGCGATGCGCACCCTGCATGCGCGAGTTGGTCAAATTGGCGTGCGCAAGGTGAGGTATGGCATACGCTGCAATAATAAGCGCCTCGGCATTGATGATGTGCGCCTGAAAAAACAGGTAGGATAACGGTGCCGTCAGAAATATCACGCGTGGCAAACCATAAAAGAAATGCAACATGGCGTTTGAATAACACAGCCGCTGCATCAGGCTGAGGCCCTTGCCGAACAGCGGGTTGTCCACACGGAATATTTGCGCCATGCCACGCGCCCAGCGTATGCGTTGCCCGACGTGTGCGGACAGGCTCTCAGTCGCCAGACCCGCTGCTTGCGGTATGGAAATATAGGCCGTCGTATAACCCATCCTGTGCATTTTCAATGCGGTGTGCGCATCTTCAGTAACGGTTTCCACCGCCACCCCGCCAATTTCCAGCAATATGGAACGACGGGTAACTGCGCAGGAGCCACAAAAGAAAGTGGCATTCCACAGATCATTACCATCCTGGATCAGGCCGTAGAACAGCTCCCCCTCATTGGGCACGCGACGGAATGTACCCAGATTGCGCTCAAACGGATCGGGCGACAGAAAGTGATGGGGGGTTTGTATCATCCCCAGTTTTGGGTCGCGCAGGAACCACCCCATGGTCATCTGCAGGAAAGAGCGCGCCGGAATATGGTCACAATCAAAAATTGCAACAAATTCACCGTTGGTTTTAGCGAGCGCTGCATTGATATTGCCCGCCTTGGCATGAAAATTATTGTCACGCGTCAGATGCGTAATGCCCACGCTTTCGGCAAACTCCCTGAATTCCTCGCGGCGTCCATCATCAAGCAGATAAACATTTAACTTGTCGCGCGGCCAATCTATTGCCAGGGCGGCCAATACGGTCGGACGAACCACCCTGAGCGGTTCGTCATAGGTCGTAATATACAGATCCACGGTAGGCCAGCGCGCAGCGTCCTCGGGCATGGGTTCGGGTTTGCGCTTGAGCGGCCAGATAGTCTGCGCATAACCCAGCAACAGCACCATCCACGCGTATATTTCGGCCAACAGCAGAATGACGCCAAACGTACCATCCACCCAGTTATCCAGCACCAGCGTTTCCGTCATCCGCCAATACAGGTAACGACTGGACTGGTTGACCGAAAACACCACCATGACAAGGGTAAACAGGGTACCGGTGTAGCTGCGCAGAAATAGCGTAATTCCGAGCAGCGTCGCGGCATAAACAGACTGAAAGGCCAGACTCATCGGAACCGACATACTGAATACAAACAACACCAGCACCACCAGCATTATGGCAATACGCCAGTAGCGATGCTCCCAGCCATACCACTCGATCATCGCCGTCGTGTATTCGTTCAGTTTGCCGAACTTATAGCGACTTTGCTCCCTGGACCTGCTACGCCTGTCCTCCCGCTGTTTTTCAGCAGGCTTAACAGGATTATTGTCAGGCAGAGCGCTGCTCACCTGACAACCCGGGTCACTTTATTCTCCAGCCACACAGCCAGTTGCGCCAGATCTTCAACCGATTGGCTGTGCGGCGCATAATCGCGGGCCGGCTGCTGAAAGGCCAACGCTTCACTCAGCGACTCGTCGCGGTGAATACTGTGGGGAGCCAGGCGTTCGCCCAGCGTATTTTGCATGACGTTTTTGATATCCCGATTGAGCGGGTGTTCAGCGTCAAACTGGTTCAACACGTAATACGAACCGTAAAAATCGCTACGATGGCCACAGTAGTAATCAAGCAAACCTTCGATGGCGGGCAGCGTTGCATAGGAGCCCGCATCCGGAATCATGACAACCAGCACCAGATTCGCAATGGACAGCACCTGCTGTACATACACCGAAGGGCCCGGCGGCGTATCGATGATGGTGAGCCCGGCAGGGTCATGATCCAGTTCCGCGATATTGTCGCGCAGCCAGTTTGGCGTTTGCGCGAGATAGGCCTCAAAGGTAATTCGCTCCACTTCCGACACCTTGCCATACGGGATAAAGCTGACCCCGTAGGCACTGTCATATTCGGTGTAATACCAGCTGCTTTGTTGCAAGGTTTGGTGCACAAGTCCGTTGGCATCACCCGGATCTGCCCCCAGATGCAGGCGCAGCGCATTTTGCGGATCCATGTCCACCAACCTGACTACACGTCCGTTTTCTGCCAGGGCGCAGGCCAGATTAACGGCAACAGTCGTCTTTCCCACGCCACCTTTTGGCGAAATTACGGCTATTACTGTCATTGTTTTTTCAGGAATCCCAGCATGCTGCGCAAGCCATTTTCCTGCGAACGCGGATTAACTGGGTTTTGCGGTTTTATCAGGCGTGAAAACACGGAATTAAGCGTGTCATTTTCCGGGTGACGCACCTGAACCGTTTGATTGCTTGCCGGTAGCGATCCGCTTTTATCCTGCGAGCTCATTGAGTTAACCGGAGAACTCAATGCAGCAAACAGGGAACGCGCAGGTGTAGAGGGGGGTGCAGATGCTGGTGCTGGTGCTGGTACGGATGCGGGCTTGGAAAACAGAGAATGCGCGGGTGCAGGTGCAGGCTTGGAAAACAGAGGACGCGCGGGTGCGGGTGCGGGTGCGGGCGCTGGCGCTGGCTTGGAAAACAAGGCAGACAAATTGCCCGCTTGCTTGGCCGGGCGCACTGCCTCTGCAACAGGCGCATGGCGCGTGAAAACAGGTGATGCGACAGCAGGTCTTGAAACGGGGGAAGCATGGGCGGCAGCTCCCTGTTGCGCAGCAGAAACCCTGAGCGTTGGGGCTTTGGCGCGTTCTTTCTCCATGGCTTCGACAATAGGCCAGCTTTGCGCCGCCTTGCCATCGACATACTCCTGCTGAATTTCCTGATAATTCCCCGCATCACCGCCAAATCGGCGAAAGAGATTGCGAATATCAGCATCTGCCGGTTTTTTCATCATGAATTCATCCCCCCGTGTATTGGCAACACAGCTTATGCCGGCTGACCCAATCGAAATACCAGCAAAAAGTCACTAGCCTGTTCAGGCTCAACCTGAGCGAGTTTCAATCGGGAATCGCCGCTAATAATGGAGAACCAATAGGCATAAATCCCCTCCAGAATTGCAGGAGACCAGGACAGCGCATCTTCACCAAACGCGCATTGCAGCGGCGCCACATGATGCTCAATGAACAGGCCATCGTTTTTTTCGACCAGATTCACCCAACCCCAATCCATATCAAACCAGATGGAATTGATGGAGTCTTCCAGTTCCGCAATGGTATCACCGGCGGGAGTGGGGATGCTTTTCGCCATCGACGTTCCAAGGCGCGCCATCAGGACACGCAACTCGGCTACGGGAATTTGCTGTCCGAATTCCTTGGCAAAAGCGCTTAAAAACACCTGCCACTGAATTGAACACTGGTGCCGTGCGAAATACCCCAAATTTTCTTCTGCATTGTTCATTGTTATCCCCCCAAGCGGTTATCGTCCACGACCGGCGCAGATTCTAGCATTTCAATCTGTATTAATGTTAACTGACATACCCATAATCGCACTATTTGACGATTTTCTATCGCAACTCAACTCCGGCAACGGCACTACGCTCAACAAAATTGGCAAATCCTGTTCATGACTTCTCAACCTGCATCAGTACTTTACAATCTCCACAAATAATATTGGTCTCAGGAACAACCAAAGCCTCAGTGTCGCACTGAGGACAGGCCAGTTTAGATACGCCAGGGATGCGAGAATTGAAACCCGTTGATAAGTCTGATTTTTCTGACCGCTCCCCCTCTCTCAATATCGGTGAGTTTTCCAACACCAGGGGATAAACCATCACTTTTTCAGGCGGCCTGGTTATTTCAGGCTGCCTGGTTATAGGTGGCGCAGACGCTTCATATTGAACACCCACCGACGAATGGGTTGCTGGTGACACAGCAGCCTCATACCGGACATCCTCGTTGCCACGATATAGTTTGTTATTGGCCTTGATAGAATAAATTCCATGACCTGAGTTAATAAATGAGATCAACCAATAAAATGTACTTACCACGAAAACGATGGGCCCAATGATGACCAATTCGCTAAAATCTGACATTTTTCCTGTGAAATACAAAATACCGCTGACAATGGCGAAGATAAATGACGCGAAGCTGGCGCGGGTAAGTGTGAGTTCAATTTCTTCACCCCGCACCAACAGTCGTTCAAAATATTGAGGGACTTCGATGTTATGCAGCTCTTGCTGGCCAATACGAATAGTTGAGAATTTGCGTGTATCTTTACCGGGGCTCTTTATAGAGCCGCCCTGCAATTGAACTATCCCTTTGTAAGTTTTTCGTTGTGGTAACAGCATTTATCTAGCTTCCATATGATCTATATTTCAACCTTTAATCTCGTACCCGTTAAACGATCTGGCGGATTCAATCCTTCTGCTTCGTGTCAGCCAGGGAGATGCTGATTTATTCGTCATCCCCGCGCAGAGGGTTCAGCAGGCAAGCCGCGAAGAGGCTGCTCGCAAAGCGGGGATCCAGTGCCTTTATCTAACTGGGTTCCCGCCTGATGAAACAACTAAGGAGACACTGATTTATTCACTATAACTGTCATTGCGAGCGAAGCGTGGCAATCCAGCATGTTGATTATAAAATAAATTCTGGATTGCCACGTCGCTGCGCTCCTCGCAAAAACGATTTAATCAGCGTTTCCCTAAGCCATTCTGCACGCACGGTCAAAATGGATATTTCCCGCAGCGGATCAAACCTTTCCTGCGGATTATTTATTTTTGCGGGATATCCAGCTAAATACGGCAATTAAGATCGCCGTGGGTGCGTGGGGTGGGCACGACAATTCGAGTGAAGCAGGCACTTTACTGCGGGGTTAGATGCACGTCGTTGCGAGCCGCGAATGCGGCGCGGCAATCCAGTCAGCGCTCAAAGCGAAAAACCTCTGGATTGCTTCGCGTTGCTTCATTCAGGAATAGGTGATTTATCACCTTTTATTCCGAGGGAAGCCCCCTGCGGGCTCGCAATGACGCGCCACGTGCCTCGCGGCTTAAAGGCAAGACGATTTAATCAGCGTTTCCCTAACATTACCGGATTTAGCTGGAGACCCCACTTATTTTTTCCATAATTTGGGTTGCCATTGGGTGTACAAAATGTGTATTTTCCCCTAAACTGACTGCCATTAATTTAGTGAGGAGCACACCATGCCAGGCACAACCATCAAGGATGACCGCATCAGCATCCGCACCCCGCCCGAATTGAAACAGATGCTGACAGCGGCTGCAGCTGTTTCCAATATTTCCATGACTAATTTTCTGCTGGCGGCAGGTCGCAAGGCGGCGGAATTGGTGCTGGCAGAATCCCGCCACATCATGCTGAACCAGCAGGAATGGGACCGGTTTATGGACTTACTGGATAACCCGCCGCCGCCTAATCCTGCCTTGCGTGCTGCCATGCAACGCCACCAACATTTGTTGGATTGACGGAATGCAGGTTATTCCTTTCAACGCGAGTGTGCGGCGGGATACGTTTGACTGCGGCGAACCCGCCTTGAATCATTATTTGCAACATTTGGCAGGGCAACATAGCCGCAAGAATGTCAGCCGCACGTTCATTGCCCTGACCCGTGATACTTTGGCGGGTTTCTACAGCTTGAGCATGGCAGAATCGCAGCTGGCGGAGTTGCCCGATCAGACCCGTCATAAATTACCCCGGCAATACCCCGTTCCCGTGGCGCGTTTGAGCCGTTTGGCAGTGGACAAAACCTTTCAGGGACAACGTATCGGTGAGATATTGCTGATGAATGCATTGGCAAGATGTGCAAGGATTGCAGGTGAAATCGGCACGGTCGGAGTCATTGTAGATGCCAAGCACGATCGGGCGCAGCGGTTCTATCTGAAATACGGATTTACACCCTATACCACCAAGCCGCTGACACTGTTTATTCCGATGCGAATGGTGATGCAATCGTTGCTGGTATAGGGCTACACATAATGAGTTCAAATAAAAAATGCAGCATCCTGTTGATCGACGATTCGACCGTTGATTTACGTGTACTGATGGAACTAATGTCTGCGCGCCAGATGCGAGTGAACGTCGCCTTCAACGGGCGGGATGGCTATCACAAGGCGGTGCTGTTGCAACCTGAGCTGATTCTGCTCGACGTGTCCATGCCGGTGATGGATGGTTTTGCCACCTGCCGCATGCTCAAAAACAATGAGCGCACGCGCCCTATTCCGGTGATTTTCCTGAGCGCCGCCAACGAGGTGGAGAAACGCATCGAAGGCTTGTCATTGGGCGCGGTGGATTACATCGGCAAGCCTTTCAGCGAACAGGAGGTCATCGCGCGGGTAGGGATACACCTTAATCTGGTGTATCAGCGGCAATCTCCTCACCCGGAAATAAATCCGGACGAGCCAGATGTAGCGGCTGAATTGGCGCGACGTGATGCGGTATTGATCCACACCGCGACCGATTATCTGCGCCAACATATCAACTCACCTCCCTCGCCCGAAGCACTGGCGAAAATACTGGGCACCAACGAGAAACGTTTGAATCAGGCTTTTCATGCCGGGTTCGCCATGCCGGTATTTTCCTGGCTGCGCGAAGAACGTCTGCGTCAGGCCCGCGAGTTGCTGGCCTTGACGGAAACGCCGATCTCGAACATCGCTGAGCATCTGGGCTATTCCAGTGGTGCTAATTTTTCCAAGGCGTTCCGCGAGCGCTTCGACTGTTCGCCGCGTGAGCTGCGTGTGGCATTGCAAAGAGGCCGACAACAAAAAGAGATCGAAGGAAGCTAATGAAAAAAACAGTTATCTATTTGATTTTGGTAATGATAGGCGTGACGGCTTCAGGTGGGAGTGCTTATGCCGAAGAACCCGTTGTTATTGCGATTAATATAATCCCGCCTTATGTCTTCAAAAAGGACGGGGGCCTTACCGGGATCATTCCTGAAATTACCCAGATAGTCGCCCAAAAAGCAGGGCTTCCTTATGTTGTAGAAGTGTACCCTTGGGCGCGCATCTACAAAATGGGCCTGGAGGATAAAAATATCCTGCTGCCCACCATATATAGAACGCCGGAGCGAGAAAAACTATTCAAATGGGTCGGAGCGGTCTTCCCGTTGAAACTTTGGATGTTCAAATTAAAAAAGCGCTCCGATATTCACATCGGCAGTATTGAGGCAGCAAAAGCCTATCAAATCGGGGGCGAAAATGAAGACGCCAGTACCCAGTATTTAATCCGACTAGGGTTTATCCAGGGGAAAAATCTGACTGCATTCACCGGGGGAAAGCAACTTGTACAAATGTTAAATTCGGGCAGGTTGGATTTAGTTGTCGCCGAGGAATTAAACTTCCAACATTGGGCAGCAGAGTTAGGGCTGAACGCATCTGATTTTGAAAAAGCCTATTTTATAGAAGGGGTTCAGGCGAACCTCAATTTAGCATTTAGTCAGCGCACAAATGATGCAATTGTTGAGAAATACAAAAAAGCCTTAAATGAAATCAAGAAAGACGGTACCTTTGAAAAAGTACTGCTTAAATGGGGGATGTGACGAAGCACTCACTTAACATGCCTGCCGGTTCACCGAAAATGACGTCGATTGCCCGTCGTCTCTTCCGGATCATTTTCGGCGCTTACTTCATCGTCACGCTATTGCTGACCTGCGTCCAACTGATTGCCGAATACCGAGATAGCGAAACCCGCGTTACGGCAGAAATCAAGGCCATGCAACAGACTTTTGGGCCTGGCATTGCCAATGCCATGTGGCGCTACGAGGATGATGTCCTGCTGGGCATTCTGCGCGGAATAAAGGAATTGCCGATTGTGGTGGGGGTCACGATCGAGGACGAAAAAGGAAATCTGCTGCATGCAATTGGGGTGGTTCAGGATAAAAACGGAGCAGGCCTGCTTGCTGACTCCGATGAACACCTCTCATCGGCCAAAGAAGGCGGACTCTTGTTCGGCAAGTCATTCAGCCAGGTATTCCCAGTCGTTTTTACAAACGAAAACGGTCAGCAACGAACCGTTGGCAAGTGGACCGTGTATTCAAACCAGAGCGTGATCATCAAGCGAGTCCAATACGGATTTTCCCTGATTCTGGTGAACGCTGTAATCAAGACGATCGCACTGTGGTTTATCTTCCTGTTCGTGGTCAAACGTTGGCTGGGTACCCCTTTAACCCAATTAACCCGTTTCGTTCAGGAGCTAAAGTTCGACAACATTGGCGACCGGGTTTTCGTACTAAAAGATCAGTCGCGGCACGAACTACACTTTCTGGCAGACACGCTGAACGAAACGCTGGGCAAGTTGCAGCACTCAATCGCGCAGAACAACTCGCTCTATCTGGATTTGCAACGGGAGCAAGCGTCGCTCAGGTCACTGAACGAAACACTGGAACAACGTATTGCGGAACGCACCCGGGAGCTCTCAGATGCAAAACAAATGCTGGAAATTTCCTCGCAGCAGGACACTCATAGCCGCATGAAATTTCTGGCGAAGATGAGCCATGAATTCCGCACACCGCTCAATACGGTGCTGGGCTACGCGGAACTTCTGCAGCGCGGCAGTGCGAGGGTCTCGCTGCAGGAGGGAATTGCGGCGATCAAAAACAGCAGTCGCCATCTGCTCGGCATGATAGACGACATTCTCGATCATGTGCGCGGCGAATCCGGACAACTCTCGCTGCGTCTGGCACCGGTACATTGGGGAAATTTCATCAAGTCCCTGGAACAGGGTGCATCCATGATGCTGGATCGCGCCAATCATTTCCAACTCATACTGGGAGACGATATGCCTGAGGCCGTAATGGTTGACGAACTCCGTTTACATGTAGTGTTGAACAACCTGCTGTCCAACGCGAATCGCTACACGCAAGGCGGCAGCGTCACGCTCACCTGCGCGAGCGCGGCAGTGGACGGCGGGCATCGTCGATTCACCTTTATGGTCAGCGATACCGGGCAGGGTATTACTACGGATGAGCAAAAACGCATCTTCCAACCCTTCGTGCGCGGCACAGCCGGAAAATCCAGCGGAATCGACGGCATCGGCATAGGTCTGGTCATCGCACAACAGTGGGTCAACCTGATGGGGGGTGAAATTTGCGTGGACAGCAACCCCGGGCGCGGCAGCCGGTTTTCCTTCTCTATCGTGTGCGAACTTGCCGAAGCCGTACCCCGGCTTTCCAGCGTACCGGAGCACGCCGTCGCGCTCGGGGTACACACGCTTCTGGTGGTGGAAGATGATGAAAACAGCCGCAACCTGCTTGCCATGCTGCTCGCCGATTACGGTTTTAACGTACTCACCGCAAAGTCCGGCAACGATGCACGGCAATTCTTCAACGGGCAGGCGATCGATCTCGTCATCACCGACCAGTTCATGCCCGACGGGGACGGCTGGAGCGTGTTGATGGACTGGTCTGCGCGCAATATCCCGCTCATTCTGCTTTCCGCCACGCCGCCCGACAGACCGAAAAACCTGCCGGAAACGCTGCGCTTTGCCGACGTCCAACTCAAGCCTCTCGATGCAAACACGTTGCTGAATACGATAGGTGGAATTCTCGCCGTAGAATGGGCTGTTACAAAAGCAAAAGTCCATGATGAGGAAGCGGATACAATCCATCGTCCGCCCATGCAATTGCTGGCGCCGCTAAAAGCGATGATTGAACAAGGTGCAGTGACCGACATCACGGAATGGCTGGAAATTTTTAGTGTGCAATATCCACAATACCGTCCCTACGCCGCCAGAATCGCGACAGCAAACTTGATGCTGGACTTTAAAGTGCTGCGAAGGCTGACAACATGAGACGCGCATTTCTCTCTTGCTAACCCCGAGCGACAAAACCCACCCGGCATTCAGCTTGCTCAACTATTCCGCCGCGTTTGAGCATGGACCGATGGTGGTCATCGTCGAGCGATGTGATCCTGTCCAGGTAAGCAATGTTTTTTTCGCTCGACTCCAGGTAGTAGTTGTTCTCGACACCATACCAGTCTTTAAAATGAAACGTTAGCTTGACGTTGAGATCACCGAGCTGTTCGCGAAGTCGCTGCTGCGTGCTTTCATAAAATCTCTGTGTATTGCGCAACAGTTCGTGAATAGTCTGGTAGTTGCCAAAACTCGCTTCTTCAAACTCCAGGTACAGAAACAGCAGTTTTTCCAGATAAGACCGGTCGGCCATTTGTCCGGTCAAGTCGGCGGTGCCCAGGATTTTCCCGAGCAGGCGTGTTCGCTCGTCGGGAAACTGGATGTCGGTGATATTGAGTGTCGGGTTGCTGCACAGGATGATAAATTTCAGCGGTGCAGCCAATGTCGCAGGAAAGTTTTTTTCAGCAGCGTATTGCTGCATGAATTCAATGCTGCGATTGACATGAATTTGAGTGTGTTGTGCTCCCGTGCCATTTTCTTCGCCCACGCGTTGCGCATAGCCGACATCGTGCATCAGCGCGGACATCACGATCATCGTTATTTCGTCGTCAGTCAGTCGAAAACCGGATATATGTACGCCATGCATCAGCCGAACTGCGCACAAGAAAACATCCAGCGTATGGTGCAGATCGTGGTACAGCGTCCTGATCGGGCAATAGCCTGGATACTTTCCGCGAAATAAACGCATCACATCATCAAAAACGCTCCGTACAAGGCTGCTATCGTGCGCGGGGCTGATGCGTCTGACAATTTCATCCGCTTGTTGCCAAACTTCTCCCGGATTTATGTTGACGAAAAGACTATTAATTTCAGTTGGAGTAGGGGTAGTTTTCATGAGTAAACCTGACCGGGAAGACGTTTGTAATAAGCAACTTATACGCCTTGAAAATCAAGGACGGAAGACTGTTCATCCTAAATTATCCATTGGGGAATCCCCCCTCTCCAACTCCCCCCTTGAAGGGGGGAGAGTATGCCACTGTGCCTGCCTTTCCCCCTCCCCTTCAAGGGGAGGGCTGGGGTAGCGAATCGTTTGCCCCCTCGCCCACTTGCCGCCTTTCCCCCTCCCCTTCAAGGGGAGGGTTGGGGTGGGGATGGGTTAAATTCAGCTAATGAACAATCCGGGTTCATTCTGCATGAACAGTAAAAAGCAAATTTGCCCGTAGCGGATAAAACCTTTCCTGCGGATTATTTATTTGTGCCGGCGTTGCTGTAGCCGCTCGGTTTCAAGTACAAAATTTATAAACCCCCTTGAAAACTGCAAATCCGACCCAATTTAGAGCGAGTGTAAATTCTGGAGAACACAATGGAACAGAGCAACCCGAAAATTGACCAGCATGACAACGTGGAATCTGACAGCGCAACCGACGTTACGCCTAACGATGTCATGCCCGGCACCGAAGAACTGCTGCAAGCAGCTGAGCGCAAGGCTCAGGAACACTATGACGCATGGATGTATGCCAAGGCCGAGAGCGAAAACACCCGCCGCCGTGCTGCGGACGATGTGAGCAAGGCACAGAAGTTTGCAGTAGAGCGCTTCTCCAATGAAATGCTCGCTGTCAAAGATAGCCTGGAAGCCGGCCTGGCAGTAGAAACCGCGACTGTGGAAAGCTTCAAAAGTGGTATGGAATTGACCCTCAAGCAACTCTCCACAGTGTTCGAGAAGTTCCATATCACCGAAATCAACCCGGTTGGCGAAAAACTGGATCCGCACAAACATCAGGCGATCAGCATGGTTCCAAGTGAGCAGCCAGCCAACACCGTGGTCAGCGTGATGCAAAAAGGCTATGCCCTCAATGACCGCGTGCTGCGCCCGGCGCTGGTGCTGGTGTCGCAAGGACAGTAACGCTACAAGCTACAAGCAAGATTTTAATTAAACACACTTGAAAAATTCAGCCCGCACCCCCAACTTGTGCGGCATCGTAATCAACAATTGAAAGGAATCAGCATTATGGGAAAAATTATCGGTATTGACCTGGGCACGACCAACTCTTGCGTCGCCGTGATGGAAAACGGCAAGACCAAGGTGATCGAAAACGCCGAAGGTACGCGCACCACGCCTTCCATCATCGCCTACATGGAAGATGGCGAAGTGCTGGTAGGCGCCTCGGCCAAGCGCCAGGCTGTCACCAACCCCAAGAACACGCTGTACGGCGTAAAGCGTCTGATCGGTCGCCGCTTCGATGAAAAGATGGTGCAGAAGGACATCGACATGGTGCCGTTTACCATCGTCAAGGCCAAGAACGGCGATGCATGGATCAAGGTGCGTGACAAGGAATTCTCCGCACCCGAAATCTCAGCGCAAATTCTGATGAAGATGAAGAAGACCGCCGAAGACTATCTGGGCGAGTCCGTCACCGAAGCCGTCATCACCGTGCCGGCTTACTTCAACGATGCACAACGTCAAGCCACCAAGGATGCCGGTCGCATCGCGGGTCTGGATGTGAAGCGCATCATCAACGAACCGACCGCAGCCGCACTGGCCTTCGGTATGGACAAGCAGGAAGGCGATCGCAAAATCGCGGTGTATGACCTGGGTGGCGGCACGTTCGACATCTCCATCATCGACATCGCCGAAATCGATGGCGAGCACCAGTTCGAAGTCCTGTCCACCAACGGCGACACCTTCCTGGGCGGCGAAGATTTCGACATGCGCGTGATCGAATTCCTGGTTGAAGAGTTCAAGAAGGAATCCGGCATCGACCTGAAGAAGGACATGCTCGCACTGCAACGCCTGAAAGATGCGGCAGAAAAAGCCAAGATCGAATTGTCGTCCGCGCAGCAGACCGAAGTAAACCTGCCCTACATTACCGCCGACGCAACCGGCCCCAAGCATCTGGCCGTGAAAATCACCCGCGCCAAGCTGGAGAGCATCGTGGAAGATCTGGTGGCACGCACCATCGAACCTTGCAAGATCGCGATGAAGGATGCCGGCATCTCGATTTCCGACATCGCCGATGTCATTCTGGTCGGCGGTCAGACCCGTATGCCTATGGTTCAAAAGAAAGTGGAAGAATTCTTCGGTCGTGAGCCACGCAAAGACGTGAATCCGGACGAAGCGGTCGCGGTCGGCGCCTGCATCCAGGGCGGCGTGTTGCAAGGCGAAGTAAAAGACGTGCTGCTGCTGGACGTAACGCCATTGTCTCTGGGCATTGAGACCATGGGCGGCGTAATGACCAAGCTGATCAAGAAGAACACCACGATTCCGACCAAGGCATCGCAGGTATTCTCCACTGCCGATGATAACCAGTCTGCGGTGACCATCCACGTACTGCAAGGTGAGCGTGAAATCTCATCCGGCAACAAGAGCCTGGGGCAATTCAACCTGTCTGACATTCCACCCGCAGCGCGCGGCATGCCGCAGATCGAAGTGACCTTCAACATCGATGCCAACGGCATTCTGCATGTAGCTGCCAAGGATAAGGCAACCAACAAGGAAGCCAACATCACCATCAAGGCCAGCTCCGGCTTGAGCGAGGCCGAGATCGAAAGCATGGTACGCGATGCTGAAGCGCATGCCGACGACGACAAGAAGGCGATTGAACTGGTGAGCGCGCGCAACCAACTGGATGCACTGATCCACTCGACCAACAAGTCGATGAAAGAATACGGCGAACAGTTGGATGCAGATGAGAAGTCAGCCATCGAAGCTGCTTTGAAGGAAGCCGAAGAAGTGGTGAAGAGCGACGACAAGGATGCTATCGAAGCCAAGTCCGAAGCACTGTCCACTGCCGCGCAAAAGTTGGGCGAAAAAATGTATGCCGCCGAGCAGGCCAAGTCACAAGGGGCTGAAGCCGGTAGCGCACATACCGAAACCAAGAAGGATGAGGGCGACGTCGTGGATGCCGAGTTCACCGAAGTAAAGGACAAGAAGTAAGAGTAGTTGCTAGTCGCTAGCCGTTAGTCGTTGGTTAAACCCTTTGGGTTTACTTTTCGACTAATGGCTAGCAGCAACAAAAACCAGCGACAAATTCGCTTTTCAACTAACGACTAGCGACTAACCACTAACGACTATGTCAAAAAAAGATTATTACGAAGTTCTGGGCATCAACCGCGATGCGTCAGACGATGAGATCAAAAAAGCTTATCGCAAACTGGCGATGAAGCATCACCCTGACCGCAATCCGGACAATCCGAAAGCGGAAGAACATTTCAAGGAAGCCAAGGAAGCCTACGAAACCCTGTCTGACGCTCAGAAGCGCGCGGCATACGATCAGTACGGGCACGCCGCGTTTGAAGCGGGTGGCATGGGTGGGGGAAGCCCATTCGGCGCAGGCGGAGCCGGCGCACAAGGCTTTGATTTTTCAGATATTTTCGGCGACATCTTCGGCGGCGGGCGTGGCGGAAACGGCGGGCGCAGCAATGTGCAACGCGGCGCTGACCTGCGCTACAACCTGGAGATCACGCTGGAACAGGCCGCGCGCGGCACCGAAACGCAGATACGCGTGCCGACCATGGCGGAATGCGAAACCTGCAATGGTTCGGGCGCAAAACCCGGCACCAGTCCGACCACCTGCACCACCTGCGGCGGGCACGGTCAGGTGCGCATGCAACAGGGCTTCTTCTCGATCCAGCAGACCTGCCCGCGCTGTCACGGCAACGGCAAGATGATCACCTCACCCTGCAAGCCTTGTAACGGCAGCGGACGCATTAAGCAACACAAGACCCTGGCGGTAAAAATCCCGTCTGGCGTGGATAACGATGATCGCATACGTTTATCAGGCGAAGGCGAACATGGGGTAAATGGCGGCCCGGCCGGCGACTTGTATGTCGTAATACATATCAAGGCGCATTCGGTATTCCAGCGCGACCACAACGACTTGCACTGTGAAATGCCCATCAGTTTCAGCACAGCCGCCCTGGGTGGCGAAATCGAGATTCCCACACTGGACGGCAAAGCCCATATCAAGATTCCTGCCGAGACCCAGAGCGGCAAGATATTCCGCTTGCGCGGCAAAGGCATCAAGGGTGTACGCAGTTCAACGCATGGCGATTTACATTGCCACGTCATTGTCGAAACACCGGTAAACCTGACCGACCGTCAACGGGAATTGCTGCGTGAATTTGAGAGCATCAACGATCAAAATAGCGGGCACCACAATCCGCGAGCGAATTCCTGGATGGACAAGGTAAAGGATTTCTTCGGCCAATAGAAAGCCTTTTTAAACCTGGCTTGTTCATTAGCTGAATTTAACCCATCCCCCCTCCAACTCCCCCCTTGAAGGGGGGGAGAGTATTACGGGAGGCATCTTAATATGTGCCCGATTCCCCTCCAACTCCCCCCTTGAAGGGGGGGGAGAGTATTACGGGAGGCATCTTAATATGTGCCCGATTCCCCTCCAACTCCCCCCTTGAAGGAGGGGAGAGTATGCCATTGCGCCTGCCTTTCCCCCTCCCCTTGTACCCGCAAGGGGCATCCCCGCCGAGTGCGGCAGCAAGCTGCTCGCACTGGCGTGAAAGGGGAGGGTTGGGGTGGGGATGGGGGGAAGAATTTCCTAATGGATAATTTGGGTTAAACTGAAAACCGCAGTTGTTAACGAAAAAACGGGCATCCTGCGGATGCCCGTTTTTTTCAACCCATTCAGATTAAAAATTGTGCTGAAGACCCAAAGATACGACAGAAGGTGATGCACCTACGCCGTTGATGCTGGTCGCGGTGGTTTGCGAGAAACCGTAGCTGGCAGCGCTCTGGTTGCTGATACGCGAGTAGATTGCATACAGCTTGGTGCGCTTGCTCAGGCCGTGGTCGTAGCCCAGGCTGAACTGGTTTGAGCCTGTATTGAGCGTCGCGCCCAGTTGACCGGCTTTGCCGTAGGCAGCCTTGACGGCATTCATGCCCATCTTGTAGTTTGCGGACAGGTAATAGGCATTGTGGCCATAAAGGTTGCCGCCGGCCACTGGAGTCAAACCCAATGCTCCGAGGTTGTCGCTGGTCTTCTCATAGGCGAAGCCCAGTGTGAAGGCATCCATCGTGTAGCCCAGACCCAGTTTCCAGGCAGACTCCTTGGCACCTGTAGCCCATTTTGTAGCAGCCGCTGCTGCAGTGCCATTGTGAGCGGTACCCAAGTCGTGTAATTCATAACCCAGAGCAGCGTAGATTGAACCTGAGTTGTAGGTACCCATCAAGCTCAGCGCACTAGCCTTGTTGCCAGCAGTTGCCTGGGCTACCGTAGGCGTTGCAGTGGTCAGTGTCGTTGTCGCGCCTTCATTGAGGTTCACGTAAGCGATCGCGCCGGTGAAACCGCTCAGTTCCGGGCTGATGTAGGCGATCACATCGGGTTGACGACCATCAAAGGCAGCCGCAGCGGACTTGCCGGATACCGAACCCAGCAGTGCGCGGTTATCGGCGATGCTGTCGCCGAATATATCCAGCTTGCGTGTAGCCAGCTTGTAGGGTGTATCGTGACGACCCAGCAGCACGGTACCCATGCTGTCGCTCTTCAGACCGGCAAAGGTGTTGCGGCTACCCAACGTGTTACCGGTGCCGCTGTTGCTGGCAGCGCCTGCATTGTCCATGTTGATCTGTTGCTCGATCTGCCAGATGGCTGACAAACCCTCGCCCAACCCTTCCGCGCCCTTGAAGCCCAGTCTGGATACGTTGCTCGACACGTTGTTCTTGCTCACGCCGGCCGTGCTATTCGCTGCGGTGCCGGTATTGACCACGTCAAACGACAGGTCTGCGCGGCCATATACGCTTACATTAGCTGTTTCGGCCAGTGCGGGTGTCGAGAAAGCCGTTGCAGCCAGCGCAACAACGATGAGTTTTTTGTGTGTAGAAAATGGTTTTTGCATCGATAAATCTCCCGATAATTTGAAGGCCGCCCTAATGCGACCCCGGCAGTTTACGGAGCAAATATGATGGATTGATTAAGAAAATATGACAGTTTTGTGACGAACGCATGATGCTCAATAGCTGGGCAGCCGTGTATTCGGGATAGGTAATCGCTCCCGCGCCCGGGCCGCTGCTGGCGCGAACAATTACTTTTCCCGGGTTTATTCAGATGGGTTTTGCTTTAAACCTAGAAAAAACTGTTGTCCACGAAACACACGAAAAAACACGAACAAATTCAAATGCATATCCTGATTTATTGCATCACCCGTTGGGTGCGTTGCTCAATTTATGTAGTCGATTGTTTTCTTTCGTGAATTTCGTGCCTTTCGTGGATGAAATGAGGCTTTAAGGTTAAAGAACCCCCGCCTGCACAGCGCTGCGCACATAAAATATCTCCACGTCGGGCACGCGCGCACGCTGCATCAACTGCTCTGCAAGCACATCGTCCAGGATGAATTCAACTTTCACCGCCAGTTCCCCGGCAAGCTCAAAAAAGGTGTCCTCATGCAATCTGCCATGTCGCCCGAACCCGGCGATGGCGCGGAACGCCGAACCGCCATGCACACCGAGTGCTCTGGCCTCTTCCAGCAGCCATTCATACAACGGCTTGCCGGCATAATGTTGCTTTTCGCTGACGTAAAAACTGAGTCTGTTCATCATTGCACCCCCTGTAGATATTTAAAAGTTTGCATACCCAGCACGGTCATCAGTAGCGAGCCGCCCAGATGAGCGACGATGATGCCCATACCCCACACATACTGCCCGCGCAACAACAGCGTTATGGTTTCTGCCGAAAAAGTGGAAAAAGTGGTCAACCCGCCGAGGAATCCGGTGATGATGAACAAGCGCCATTCCGGCGACAAGCCGGGATGTTGCATGAAAAATGCAATCGCCAGCCCGATCAGATAGCCTCCCAGCAGATTGGCGATGAGCGTACCGAGCGGCAATTCGGGCAGCACCGGGGTAAACCACAGCCCCAACCCCCAGCGTAACCACGCACCGCAGGCCGCACCGAGGCCGATTGCAAGAAACGAATAAATCAACATGAAAGCATGTTACCCGACCTCACGAACCAGCGCAAAGCCGCCGCCCGGGGTACGAAAGTTGGTGGTCTGCCCCTGATACAATCTGGCGGCCAGCAGCTGAATTTTTCCATCGTAAACATAGCAACGCAGATCATACTTAAGCGATGCGCCGTCAATCACGCTGCGTTCACCTGGAGCGGCCAGTTTTTGTGCGACATAGTCAGATTGCAGTATTTCGCCGAACACGCGCCGGGTTAGCTTGTCACCGCGATACGCACCCTTGCTGCCGTAGCCGCTGTATGGCTTAAAAAACAACTGCCTGCGTTCCGACCACAGGGTATTTTCAAGGTCAGGCTGTACCACGAAGGTGTGCGGAATGCCCGCTTGCAGGATGGCGATGTCGGCAGCACTCACACCGAGTTCACGCAACCCCTCCGCATCGGTCAACCGCGCCAGATTGCGCTTGTCGGCGTATCTGGCATAGTGCGCAGGGCTGGGCGTCAACAGCACGCCTTTCTCCTGCCAGGCATGCAGCAAAGCAGGATAGCGTTGCAAGGAGAAATCCGTCAGCCGGTTATAGATCAGAGCTATTTTCTGTTCCCCGACATACAGGCCATTATCGCGCGCTTGCAGTGCGGCGGGATCAACGATTAAAACCTTGATTCCGGCGCGCTCGAACAGGCGTTGCGCCAGCAGAAATTCCGGATACAGATATTGTTGTTCCGGCTGCTCATCGACGATGGCAATGCAGTCAAGCGTAGCCTCGCCCGCTGCCTGCCGCCACTCGTTGCGAAACATATCGAGAAAAACTTTTTCAAGATCGGACTCAGCCACTGCCTCGCCCGGCAAACCCGTATCGCGTTGACTGTCCAATAGCAGCGCATTGAGAAATGCGCCGCCTGCATTGGTATTAATCTCGATGAGATGCACACCCTC
Organism: Gallionella sp.; assembly: GCA_030652475.1. Lineage (GTDB taxonomy): Bacteria > Pseudomonadota > Gammaproteobacteria > Burkholderiales > Gallionellaceae > Gallionella. Next base: position 29,129 of record JAUSAO010000024.1, read on the forward strand.
GCTGTTCAGATGAAAGTCGTAGCCGTAGAACACGCCCTTGGCGGAATGTTTCCGCCCGCCCCACTCACCACTGAGCGTAGCGGTCGGAGCCAAGGCTCCGGGTACCGCACGGCCCACTCCTTGCGGGTGCTCCACTATCCACTTACCAGCATGCACCACCCGCTCCACCGCCTCGATCACCGCGCGCATCTGCTGCAACTGCTGGGCGCTGATAAAAACAGGCACCTCGGCATAGAGATGCGGACAACGGTTTGTAATCAGGTCATACCAAGACTCGCCTTGCGCCCGCAGCGTTTGCTGCAAAGCCGCCTGGCTTAATCTGGCTGCACGGCCATCCGCATTGAGCCGATCTGCTTCTGACACCTATTGAACACCCAGTAGTTTCAACTTGAGCGCTTCCTGAGCCGGTTTTTCGCCCAGCCATATTTTCAGCAATGCGGTATTAAACTCCGCACCCGGAGACGTGCCCCGCAACACGCCATTCAGCTTAACCTGTGTGCCAACGTCTCGCTGGTAATCCATCAGAATGATGTCTCCCTCCTTGAGGTTGCCCATTTTATGAAAAATCATTTCAAAATTATGCATGGCCAATTTCATTACCATCAACTCATCGTAAGTATGATTATTCTCAAAGCCTCGCTTGAAGGCATACAGCAAATTTTCCCCGCTGATGTCGCGCAACAGATACAAGGCCAGACGTTTTTCGCCTGCATCGGCCAGCACCGCATCAGCACTGGATTTCTTCGCGCCCAGATACAGTGCGGCAACGTATATATCGAAAATAAACTTGCTACGCACCCCGACACCGTTCAGCACCAGATTACTGGTGCCCAGATGTACATTGTCTTCCAGTCTGACGCCCTCCAGCTCTACGGCTTGCGCAGTAAAACCCAGACTCAGCAACAGCACGAGCAGCAATAGTTTTTTCATAGGAATACTCTTTCTTCAAACTTGGTCATATCAAAATTGGCTTATCTAGCGCACACGCTAACAGGCTGCTAAAACACCTCAAACACCCCTGCCGCCCCCATGCCGGTCCCGATGCACATCGTCACCATACCGTATTTCTGTTTACGGCGGCGCAATCCATGCAGCAGTGTCGCGCTACGAATCGCGCCCGTTGCACCCAAAGGGTGGCCCAGCGCGATCGCGCCACCCAGCGGGTTGACAATGGCCGGATCGAGTCCGACATCCCGGATCACCGCCAGCGCCTGCGCGGCGAAGGCCTCGTTAAGCTCAATCCAGCCCATGTCGTTCAGACTTAATCCGACTTGTTGCAACACGCGAGGAATCGCCACTACGGGGCCTACCCCCATGATCGCGGGCGGCACACCCACCACTGAAAAACCCAGGAATTTTCCCAACGGCGTGAGATTGTAGCGCATCAAGGCCGCCTCACTACACAACAATACCGCACCCGCACCGTCCGACATTTGCGAACTGTTGCCCGCCGTCACCGACCCCTTTTGTGCGAATACACACCGTAACTTCGCCAGCGCATCCAGCGAGGTATCCGCGCGCGGCCCTTCATCCTGCGCCACTACACGTGCTTTAACCGACACCTCGCGACTACTCATGTCCGGCACACGCGCGGTGATGCAGTAAGACGTAATCTCGTCAGCGAATTCACCGTTATTGATACCGGCCAGCGCGCGCAGATGGCTTTGCAAGGCAAACTCATCCTGATCCTCACGGGAAATTTTCCACTGCTCCGCGACCCGCTCCGCGGTCAACCCCATGCCATAGGCGATACCGTAATGTTCGTTACGCTCGAATATCGCCGGATTGAATGCCACCTTGTTACCCATCATAGGCACCATGCTCATGCTCTCGACACCGGCAGCCAGCATCACATCGGCTTCACCCAGACGAATACGATCGGCCGCCAGCGCCACCGCCTGTAAACCGGAAGAACAAAAGCGGTTCACCGTCATTCCCGGCACCGAGTCCGGCAATCCGGCCAGCAACAACGCGAGGCGCGCCACATTCATCCCCTGCTCCGCCTCCGGCATCGCGCAACCCGCGATCACATCGCCTATGCTTGCCGGATCGAGCGACAACGGCAGCACGCTCTTCAGCACATGCGCCAGCAAATCATCCGGACGCGTGTTGCGATACATCCCGCGCGGCGCCTTGCCGACCGGCGTGCGCGTGGCGGCAACGATATAGGCTTCCTGGACTTGTTTGGTCATGGTATGACTCCTTCTAAATCTTTGGAGGGTGCCGAACTAAGGAAACGCTGATTAAATCGTCTTTGCGATAACCAGCGACTTGCCAGCTTGCTGGCTTAGTCGATTGGCTAGTGGTTTCATCAGGAGCGCAGCGAGGTGGCAATCCAGAATTTATTTTATAATCAACATGCTGGATTGCCACGCTTCGCTCGCAATGACAGTTATAGTGAATAAATCAGCGCTTCCCTAAGTGTGTATTGATAGGGGTAGAGAAAGGCGCTAGCCCTCCCCTCCCTCCGAACCGCACGTGCGGTTCTCCCGCATACGGCTCTCCAGTCAGTAGTTTCCTCATTGGGATTGGCTCGCTGACATTCGGGCTTCTGTCATGGTGAACAGCCCGAGTGCCGCGAAGTACGCATTTGGCCAGCGCTTGTGATCGTCATAACATTTCCCCATCCCAGCTCGCTTTTCCTGCTTGCGCAGTATCGCACGCA